>JANLFO010000002.1 GCA_024653205.1 Clostridia bacterium
GTCCACCATCTCTTTGCTGCCCTTGACATGATAAGGGTTGACTATAACCACCTGGTAGCCCTGTTCCTGTAAAAACCAGGCCAACGGCTTCCAGTAGTGCCCGGTAGGCTCCACACCAATGACTACGCTTGCAGCACCTTCCTTGCTCCGCGCCTCTTCGATCTTGGAGACTAGACGATAAAAGCCCTCTCTGGTATTATGAAAGTGGAACGGCTTAACTACATCGAGCTTCATTTGGTTGTAGACCCTGGCGTAGTGCCGCTTCTTGGCTACGTCAATCCCTACGATAAGGACATTGCCCCGAACTAGAGCCATCTTTTGAGCCTTTACCACTGCTTCTTCGCCTCCTGGTTCGAGGTTTTCTGGACAACCCTAATTTACCAGGAGGCTTTTTTATTGCCAACGCCTACCTAACAGGATTACAGGAATGCTTAAATTGTTTTTAGCGGTAAAAAGGATAACTGCCCTCAATAGCTAGACGGTAGTTTTAAGTTTCTCCTCCATTTTTCCTAGCAGGTGGTCACAAAGCATGGCCAAAACGGCGCTAAGGGTGCAGCCGGTAAGCAGCAACTGGGGCCTCTGCACCGAGATGCCGGTGACAATCAGGTGCCCGAAGCCTCCTGCGCCTATGAAAGTAGCCAGCGTGGCTGTACCCACGTTCACCACCACTGCGGTCCTGATTCCGGCTACGATTATAGGAAAGGCTAAGGGAAGCTCAATCCGGGTAAGTATGCGCCAGGGGCGCATCCCCATGCCCCTTGCCGCCTCCAGAACGCCCGGTGGTATGCTTATAATCCCGGCGTAGGTATTACGCAAGATGGGTAGCAGCGAGTAGAGCCAAAGGGCAAAGAGGGCGGTCTTAAAGCCCAGGCCCAAAACAGTAAAAAAGAGGGCGATTATGGCAATGCTGGGTATGGTTTGACCCAGATTAACCAGGTTCTCCGCTACCACGCCCAGCACCCTTAGCCGAGGCCGGCTACACATAATGCCTAGCGGAATCGCCACAGCTATCGCCAGCAGCGAGGATAGAACTACCATGCCTACATGCTGGCACACGAGGGTGCTTATATGGCCATAAGTGAGCACCCGTGCGGCCATGGCACCGCCGGGGTTTTCAACGAAATAAACGGTAATGGCAACCCCCATACCCACGAATATTAGAGGTGGAAGCCAGGTTCTGATTCGAGCGGGTTTAGGAGCCATTTTCCTTCATCAACTCCAGTAGATAGCCAAAGGTGATGACCCCGCGCAGTTCCCCCTGCTTATTCATCACGACCACGTAACGTTCGCCGCAGCTAAGCATCGTGGATAGAGTATCGTAGAGGGTGGCATCTTCTTCGGCAACGCTCTGCACCGGGGTGGCCAGCTGATCTATAAGACCCTCGCCTTGGTAGAGCAATAATTCCTCCCGGTTAATAACGCCCCTCACGCGGTTCCGGTTATCCACAACCAGGAGCACCGGGAGGGACGAAGATTCCAGTGCCTTCTTGGCCTCCTGCACCGGGGTATCGGGCAGGACGGAGGGGGTGTTATTTCTGCGCACTTCACCGGCCTTCATTAGGTGTAGGCGTTTAAGGGACCGATTACGGCCTACCAGCGCAACCACGAATTCATTGGCCGGGGCACTGAGCAACCGATCTGGTGGATCGTACTGCACCAGTTCTCCCTCACGCATAATCGCAATTCTGTCCCCCATTTTGATGGCCTCGTCGATATCATGGGTAACGAAGATAACGGTCTTGTGGAGCTGCTTTTGCAACGATAAGAATTCGTTCTGCAGGTGGGCACGTGTAATGGGGTCTACCGCGCCAAAGGGTTCGTCCATAAGTAATATAGGCGGGTCCCCGGCCAGGGCGCGGGCCACGCCCACTCTTTGTCTTTGCCCGCCACTTAGGTCGGCCGGCTTGCGGTGGCGGTATTCTGCCGGGTCCAGCCCTACGAGTTCCAACATTTCGTCCACGCGCTCGCGTATTCTCTTTGCTGGCCAACCCTTCTCGCGAGGCACGGTGGCGATATTTTCCGCAATGGTCATATGCGGGAATAGGCCTATTTCCTGAATGACATAGCCTATGTTTTGGCGCAACTCAATGAGATCTAGTTGGGCGACATACTGTCCGTCGATATAAATACGACCCGCAGTAGGTTCAATCAGACGGTTGATCATTTTCATGGTGGTAGTCTTTCCGCACCCGGAAGGCCCCAGTAGGACACATATTTCTCCGCGTGGTACCTCAAAAGTCAGATCCTTCACTGCCGGAACCTGTTGGCCCGGAAATATCTTGGTGACGTTTTCTAGCCTAATCAATTAGCCCCCCTCCTTGTGGAGTAACCCAATCTCTCTCATAAAAGGCGCGACCTGCTTTCTATCCACCTGAGCAACCCGTCGGCAATTATGGCCAAAAGAGAAACGCAGAGGGCGCCGAGCAGCACCAATTGTAGGTTCCACTGAGAAATTCCCCGGAAGATGAATTTGCCCAGGCCCCCGGCTCCCACGTAGGAGACAATAGCGGCAATCCCCACGATCATTACCACCGCCGTGCGGATGCCGGCCAGGATTACGGGCCAGGCCATAGGAAACTTTATCCGCCGGAGTATAGTGCTCTCTCTCATTCCCATGCCGCGCGCCGCTTCGATGATCGCCGGATCGATCTGCTTGATGCCCGTGTACGTATTGCGCACGATGGGTAACAAGGAATAAAGGATTAAGGTAATTACTCCGACCTTGTAGCCAATCCCAAACACCGGTATAAGGAGACCGACCAGCGCAAGGCTAGGTATCGTCATAACCACCTGGCAAGAATAGAGAACGGGGCCGGCCAGAGACCGCCAATAGGTAATCAGTATTCCTAGGGCTACCCCCAGTACTATGGCTGTCGTCACGGCGATGGTTACAATGAGGATATGTTCGCCCGTGAGATCTAGGATTTCGTGCCAGCGAGAGGTCGTGAAGGCCCAGAAGTTCACGTCGACCACCAACTCATTTTAGGAAGGAGTGATGGAGCAGGACCTCTGCGTAATATTCTAGACCAATTTCCATCGGGATGCAACAATCTTAATCATCATAGGCAGAATGGCGGAGGCGCAGTTCGGTTTTTAGCAGGCTCAGAAGTTGGGGGCGGCCGTACGCTGCGCTTCTGGTTACTATGGGAGAAGCGTTACTACTTGCTGCTTAGTGTCGGGAGACCGGGCCGCCGGCGGATATCGTGGGGCCCGGCCGGGCCCGCCAGTTTCTTGAACGGCCGCTCGTCGGATAAGCCAAGTGGTCTCGGCCGGGATC
The DNA here is from genome assembly GCA_024653205.1 of Clostridia bacterium. Taxonomy (NCBI): domain Bacteria; kingdom Bacillati; phylum Bacillota; class Clostridia; species Clostridia bacterium. Next base: position 3,278 of record JANLFO010000002.1, read on the forward strand.
AGTGGACGATTTGGCCCGGAATCCGCAGTGACTGGTAAGACCTTGCATGCAAAGTAGGGCGATTGCTGTACTTTCCCGTGCCTTGTGGACTCAGTGCACCACACCACACCCCCGGAACCCGCGAACCGTTAGGCTGCTTGCGCTCCGGGGGCCGGGTATCCGGCGCAGGACTCGCCTGGGTAACTCGACGTGCACGGGAATTGCCCCTCCTTGGCGGGAGGGGCTTACTCTTGGCCGACATACAGGAGAAAAGTTCCACAGGGCAACCCAGAATTTGTCGCCCGGGCAAACTTTTTCCCGTGTTGGTGCTTCTTATATAATAGAGAAGGCTCCCGCAGGAAAGGGTCGACAAAGGTAGATGTTGCTCCCTTGCTTAAGCGCATCCAGGAAGGTGACGAACGCGCCTTTGAAGTGCTGGTAGACCGGTACGGCAGCCGGTAGTACCCTCCCCCCTCCTTCGCCGCTAAATGCTCCTGTGGAGTCCGAGAAACCCGAGGGTGGATCTGGTTCGGGGTGAGGGGCCGCCAATGAGTCGTCCCCGTAGGGGAACAGGTGGGTTTTGCGCTGCCTGAATTCTTGTGGCGTTTCTAGGGGATCGGGCAAAAACTTTTGCCCGGCGAACCTTTTTCCGGTTTCTGGGCTCTTATATAGTAAGAGTACCAAACAGAGGGGGCAAGTAGCTTTTAATTACGAAATGCGCCGGATGGCTAACGGCACCCCTGAGCCTGAGGAGGAGAGAGCATTGGCCAAGGCCACAAGATACGTGTTGCCGCTTGTGTGTCTCGCTATGGCCCTCCTGTCTCTCGGCGGTTGCTCCGGGCAGGAGAGGGTTACGCTGCCCTTTATCATGTTCTTCTACCGCGACGCGGTTGCCGATGGGGCGCAGGAGGGGGCCGCGTGGCCGATGGAACTGGCGGCCGTGCGCGGATCCTGGGACCTTGGGAATGGGACTGTCGCCCTTGAGGACAAACCCGCGTTTGTGATTGCCACCAAGGAACTGATATTTCCGGTGGTTTGGGACGGGGGAACAAGAATCGTCCTGCCGGTGACACCCGGCTGGAAGCTCGAGCTTCTAGAAACCGCAGCCGGCTCCCGCGTTGAAACCCTCGCCACGCCTCCGGAGGTGTATGGCGGGGTGGTACAGGCTCTGTCCGGGGACGGCGGCATTCTGCTTGCCTACAGGTCGGACCAGCAGACGAACGAGATCCGGGTGGAAATCCGTCCTGAAGGCAAAGAGGAACTAAGGATGCTTGAGCCTCCTTTCCCTTCAGGTTTTCAGCCGGACACCTTAGCACCCTTACTTACCTGGGGGGAGGCAGATGGCTTTCACCTGCTGGCACTCTACGAGGCAGGAGAACACCGGGGACTGCTGCTGGCCGAGGTGCGGGGCCGGGAGGTGAAGTGGCAGGAGGTAGAAGGGATCGGCGACTTAAGCATGGCCGTGCGGAGCCCCTCGGTAGTCAAGGTGGGCGCGAAAGTCTTCACCAGCCACAACCGGGTGCACGTTCTGGATCTAGCCGGAGATGAGTTGGCACTTAGGGAATTTAAGCCGGCCAACGACCTAATACAGAGCGTAGAGGAAGAAGTGGTGGAGGCCACCGACACCGCCGTACAGCCGGACCTGGGCGTCTTCGCCGATGTGCTGGTACTCCGGGTGCCCTCAATAGACGAGAGTTGGGCGTGGGCCTTCCGCGGTGACCGGCGCCTGGGTACCCTCCACATAAACGAGCGAGAGAAGAAGGTTGAGGTCTACCGGGAGAACAAGCTTACGGAAGAGAAGGCCCTTCCGGAAGGGTTGGCTAGGATCTGCTTCCCCAACGGGGGGTGCAGTGGCTGGTAAGACCTCGAACGTGCACGGGAATTGCCCCTCCTCCGTGGAGGGGCTTACCTTTGGTGGAGCCTTGTTCGGGCGACGGGTCTAGGAGGTGAGGCCTGACGCCTCCCCGTAGACAGCATCAAGGAGGGGTACTATGATAGGGATCTCCTTGGCCAGGTTGTTCCAAGCGATCAATATTGTCCTTGCTCTTCTTCCCATCCTGCTCATGGCTATAGTTGTCGCGTACTTATTCAGGCTCGAGAGGCGCTTAAGGACCATAGAGCGCATTCTGGAGAAGAACCAATCAAGCGGTGACCAGGATTAGCTCCGGCGCGCTGGCGCGGTGCACATGTAGGGCCTCACGACTCCCAGTGCAGTACTGTCACTCGCCATGAGAACCAGTGCCAGCGGTTTGGGCGTATAGCCGGGGCGACTTTTGTAAGGGGAGGAATTGGCCGGTACTCCTGAGCCTAAGGAGGAGAGAGCATTGGCCGCGGCCGAGGCGGGGGCGGTGATCTTGGCTCCGCGATGGGAAGGCGGGGGTTGCCCTAGGCGCTGCCGCCGGACCCGCAAGGACCGGATGAAGAGCGGCCGGGCGCGGCGAAGCCTCAAGCGGCCCGCCGGGAGGAGGGGTAAAGGCGGTTTGTGCCTGGATATAGTAGCGGTGGGCCGGGTCCGGGAGCCTTACCTTCGGACCAGGATCGAAGACTACGCCCGGCGCCTGCGGCGCTACGCGCCGCAGGGCCTGGTGGAGGTGTGCGAAGTTCCGCTGCCTCCGGGCCTGGCCCACTGGCGTTATGCGGACGCCCGTTTCTGTAGCGACTCGAGGACGTTCTTGAGAAGCTGGGAGGCATTCAGCAGTTCTATGCCGAGGAGGTTTCCATTCCTGTCTTTTTCCAGCGTGATTCCGGGGTAAATCTCTTCCGCCTCTTCCTCCTGACCCGCATGGCCAATGTACAGAACGTCCACTTCGGGGTCGTAGTGAACCTTCAGGCTCACAGCGTAACCCACCTCCCACTTCGGATACGTTTTTCTTTTTGCCCCTCTTGGAGCGGATGCAGGGTTATCAGGACTATTTTGCCCTGCCTTTGGGCGTACACCAGGGCTACATCTCGCATTCGACCGTGAAAAAACAGCCGCTTTACCGCAACGAGGGTCCCGGTCTGGCTGTCTCTGTAATGTTCTTCCGCTTCCAGGTAAATGCTTTCGGCCAGTTCGTCGGGTATCTGACGAAGCCTTTGTCTTAGGATAAAGTGGTCGGAGAATACAATTTCCAGCACCGGACCCCCGGAGTCATTATATCACGCTTGCCCTTACCTGCACCAAGGAAATGCTGAGAAACTAACGGCTTGGCCTCCGCAAGCACGCGCTCCAGAAGCATCTGGTTATTGAAATCAAACGAACGGTACCCCTTCTGGAGTGTATTATAAGGCAAGGGATAAGAGAAGGCTTATTCGACACCGGTTATCCCCGAGAAATCGTAGAGTTCATGCTCTCACTTTTTACCCTGTTGCTTAATCCCGGGATTCTAGAGTGGCAGGCTGAGGAGCTACGGGCAAAATGCATGGCTTTGGAGGAGTTGTTTGAGCGCGCCCTTGGCGCAAAGCCGGGAAGCCTGAGTTTTCTACGGTCTCTTGAAGGAATGAGAGGACCTTGATGACTGAGAAACGGTGTGGCAAATGTGCCGGAAAGAGACAGCTGGAGGGGCCAGGTTGGCGGTATCTGAACGGCAGGGCGCCCTCTGTGCAAAGGCCGGGACGCTTGGCGTTGACAAGGGGGAGCGGCTTGTCGTAGAATAGGACCAACACGGCGTCAAAACTGGATAGCAAGGCCACTCTTATCCAGAGAGGTGGAGGGACGGGCCCGATGAAACCCGGCAACCTCCGCATCCCCGAGGTGCGGAAGGTGCCAATTCCCGCAGGAGCAATCCTGGGAGATAAGAGGAGGTGGGGAGCACGAAGACCTCTTCTTATCGCGGCAGAAGAGGTCTTTTTGTGCTTCCGGATGCCGCTCGATGGGGGAGAGAGCTCATGAAGAAGACGCACTACCGTTTTGCCACCCTGGCGGTTCATGCCGGGCAGCAGCCGGATCCGGCCACCGGAGCCCGGGCGGTTCCCATTTACCAGACCACCTCCTACGTTTTCCGCGACGCCGAGCACGCGGCCCGGCTATTTGCCCTGGAGGAGCAGGGGAACATTTACACCCGGATGATGAACCCAACCACCGCGGTGTTCGAGGAGCGGGTGGCCGCCCTGGAGGGAGGGGTGGGGGCGCTGGCTACGGCCTCGGGCCATGCCGCCATCACCCTGGCGGTGTGCAATCTGGCCCGGTGCGGGGAGGAAATCGTTTCCTCGCAGTCGCTTTACGGCGGCACCTACAGCCTGTTCCGGTACACTCTTCCCAAACTGGGCATCCGGGTTCGCTTCGTGGACCCCTCGGATCCGGGCAACTTCGCTCGGGCCATCACTCCCGCCACCCGGGCCGTCTACGTGGAAACCATCGGCAACCCCCGGCTCGACGTGCCGGACCTGGCGGGCATCGCCGAGGTGGCCCACGGCGCGGGCGTCCCCCTGATTGTCGACAACACCTTCGCCACCCCTTACCTCTGCCGGCCTCTGGAGCACGGCGCGGACATAGTGGTGCATTCGGCCACCAAGTTCATCGGCGGTCACGGCACCTCCATGGGCGGAATAATCGTGGACGGGGGCCGGTTTGACTGGGGCAACGGCCGCTTCCCCGAGTTTACCGAACCCGACCCGAGCTACCACGGCCTGCGCTATTGGTCCACCTACGGGAAGCGGGCGTACATTGTCAAGGCCAGGCTGCAGCTGCTGCGGGACTTCGGGGCCTGCCTCAGCCCTTTTAACTCCTTCCTGTTCCTGCAGGGGCTGGAGACCCTGCCCCTGCGCATGCAGCGCCACAGCGAGAATGCCCTGACGGTGGCGCAGTATTTGCGGGACCATCCCGCGGCAGCCTGGGTAGCCTATCCGGGTTTGCCCGAACACCCCAGCCACCCGCAGGCGGCCCGCTACCTGGAAAACGGTTACGGCGCCGTGGTTACCTTCGGGATCCGGGGCGGGGTAGAGGCGGGCAGGCGGTTTATGGAGGAACTGCGTTTGTTCTCGCTTCTGGCCAACGTGGGGGACGCGAAGTCTCTGGTCATCCACCCGGCCAGCACCACCCACCAGCAGCTTTCGCCGGAAGATCAGCTGGCGGCCGGGGTAACGCCGGACCTGGTCCGGCTCTCCATCGGTCTGGAGGATGTGGAGGACTTGCTGGAAGACCTTGAGCAGGCTCTAAACCTGGCGACGGGACGGTAATGGCATGGGAGCTCCAGAAGGCGCAGGCCTTGCCCAAACTCATTCTCTGGAAGTGGTGCGGCCTCCGGAGAGCTTTGCCCTGGAGGGCGGGGAGCACCTTTCTCCGGTCACGGTGGCCTATGAGGCCTACGGTGAGCCCAATGCCGAGCGGGACAACGTGATCCTCATCCTGCACGCCCTGACCGGGGACGCCCACGCCGCGGGCAGGCACCATCCGGAGGATCGGCTTCCCGGTTGGTGGGACGGGCTCATCGGGCCGGGAAGGGCCTTTGATACCAACCGTTACTGGGTAATATGCAGCAACATATTGGGAAGCTGCTACGGCACCACCGGTCCGGCCTCGATTAATCCTGCCACCGGTCGGCCCTACGGCATGGGGTTTCCGGTGGTTACGGTGCGGGATATGGTGAGGCTTCAGCGCCTGTTTCTGGAGCGCCTGGGGGTAAAGCGGCTGTTATGCGTTGCCGGAGGCTCGCTGGGCGGAATGCAGGCCCTGGAGTGGCTGGTTACCTATCCCGATTACCTGGATTCGGCCATCCCCATAGCCTGCCCGGCCCAGGTATCTGCCCAGGGTATTGCCCTGAACCTGGTGCAGCGTCTGGCCATCACGCAGGACCCGGCCTGGCAGGACGGCAACTACTACCCCGGTCCCGGGCCACAGCAAGGGCTGGCCCTGGCCCGCATGGTGGGCATCATAACCTATAAGAGCGACGAGTCCTGGCGCCTCAAGTTCGGCCGGACTTTCGCCGGGAGCGTGCCCCGGGACTTCTTCCGTTTCGACAGCCGCTTCGAGGTCGAAAACTACCTCCATTACCAGGGCCGAAAGCTGGTGCAGCGGTTCGACGCCAACTGCTACCTCTACCTCACCAAGGCCATGGACCTGCACGATATCGGCCGGGGGTACGGTTCCTGGGAGGAGGCGCTGGAAAGGGTACAGGCCAAGGTGATGGTGCTGGGGATCAGCTCGGACATACTTTACCCGCCCTACCAGCAGAAGGAGATCGTGCGGGCGCTGCGCAGAAGGGGCAAGGATGCTCGCTACGTGGAGCTGAAATCGCCGTTCGGGCACGACGCTTTTCTGATCGAGTTTGTCAAGATGACCCCCATAATCCGGGGCTTCCTGGCCGAGGTGGAGCGGCAAAGGCGGCAGGACTCGTCCGCCTCCCGGGAGGGGAAGTAGTCCCCGGTCCTTGGGTTATGCATCCCGCCGGCTCCGGGGAAGGGTTGTGGAGCGGGGAGGCGCCCACGAGCGCCACGCGTCAGGTCCTCTTTGCCGGCGAAGAGGGCGGTGCGGGCGGGACCATCTGGGCAGGCAAAGACACGTACTGAAACGGGGTGATGCTGGGTGCGCCAGGTTGCCGCCTGTGTTCCCTGTTACTTGCGGCAGGTTCAGTCCACCTTGGAGGTGGCCGGAGCGGACGAGGACAGCTCCTACCGGGTGTGGCAGGAGGTGCTCCCGGTTATCCTCGCGCTTGACCGAAGCCGCAGCCCGGCGGAGAACAGCAGCGTGGTCCTGCACCGTGCATACGCGGTCCTGGGAGCGGAAGACCCCTTCCGGGCGGCCCGCGCCAAGTCCAATCATGAGGCCTGGGCGTGGCTCCCGTATCTGGAGAAAAGGCGGGCACAGAGCCGCGATCGTCTGCTCTTCGCCCTCGGAGTATCGGTCATGGGGAACATGGTCGACATGGGGATTCTTCCCGGCTACGATCTGGAGGCCAACCTCAGGGAACTGGACGAGTTGGTATTCGCCCGCTTCGACTATCCCGAACTGGCCGAGCGGCTGGCCCGGGCGGAGAAGATTCTGGTGGTGGGGGACAACAGCGGCGAGATAGTCTGGGACCGGCTGCTCCTGGAGGAACTGGGCCGGGGCGGACGAAGGGTGAGCTATGCGGTTAAGGCCGGGCCCATTCTGAACGACGCCACCTGGAGCGATGCCGAGGAGGCCCGGCTGGAGCAAGTGGCCGAGGTGATCGATACCGGCAGCAACTACCTGGGAGTGGTAGAGGAGCGCTGCAGCCCGGCCTTCCTGAGCGCCCTGGCCGCAAGCGACCTGGTGATAGCCAAGGGACAGGCAAACTACGAGACGCTTGAGGGGACACGGCTGGCGGGGGACAAGACCTTCTTCCTGCTCCGGGCCAAGTGCCCGGTGGTGGCCGCCCACCTCCGGGTGCCGCGCCTGGCCGCCGCGCTGGTCCGCAATCGGCCGGAGGCGGGGAGCTAGGCCCGCGGCATGCCCCGGAGCCCTGGGGCCGGGCGGCAGGTGTAACCTAAAGATGACGCGGTCGGTCCTTTTTGAACTCGGTGGTGCTGAACAGAAGGCGGCAGGGGTACCGGGTGCCTACCGACCGGGCCAGTTCTCGGGCCTGGCGCTCGCACTCCTCGCGGGTGGGGCCGTGGATCACGGCGTAGAGGTTATAGGGCCAGTTCGGCGCCGGGCAACGCCGATAGCAGTGGGTTACCGTCGGGAGCGCGGCCAGCCGCCGGCCGGCCGCGTCCACCTCCGGTTCAGGGACCTGCCAAACCACCATGGCGTTGGCCGTCAGGCCGATATTTCTGGGGTTGATAATCACCCCGAGGCGGCGGAGGATACCCCGCTCCTGCAGGTTTCTCAGGCAGGTCAGCAGCTTCTCCTCGGTAAGGCCCAGCCGACGGGCTGCGGCAAGAAAAGGTTTGGCCTCCAGGGCCAGGTCGTCCTGGAGCAGACGCACGATCTCCTTTTCCGCTTCCGAAAGTGAACGACCCCCCTCTGGAGTTTCCGGACCAAAAACGGCCGTTTCCCGGCTGCGGTCCTCGGAGTCGCCGGTACCGGCCGCGGTTTGCGCGGCCTCCACGTCAAAACGCAGCCGGATCTTGAAGCGGCGCACGGTGGGAAGCTCCAGGATCTCTTCGACTCCGGTCTGCCGTCTTATCTCGTTCAGGGTGCGGAGGAGTTCGTCCCGGCTAGGGGCGGTCAGGGTGAACCAGAGATTGTACTGCTCATGATCCCGGCGGTAGTTGTGGGTTACGCCCGGAAAGGAGTTGATCGCTCCCGCTATTTCCGGCAGCCGCTCCTCGGGCGCCCTGAGGGCACATAGGGTACCGGCGTAACCCATAGCCTGAAGGTCGAGCACCGGCCCTATTCGCCGGATGGAACCGGCCTCCTTCAGCCTCCTGAGCCGGAACAGGACTTCCTCCTCGGTCAGGCCGAGCTGCCGGGCCAAATCCAGGTACGGGCGGCGGGAAAGGGGAAACGCCTCCTGGACCAGGTTCAGGAGTTGCCTATCCGTGGCGTCCAAACTGGTCCCCCTTTCCCCTTGCGTAGGTGCACCAGGGATCCTCCCCCAGGTAGTCGCCGTGATAGGCGTAGGCCCTGGCGCGGCAGCCCCCGCAGACCCGGCGGTACCGGCAGGTGCCGCAGGCTCCCCGGTATTCCTGGGCCCGCAAGCGTGCCAGCACGTTGTTCTCCGCCCAAAGCCGGTCCAGCGGTACGTCCCGCACGTTACCCAGCCTGAGGTCCAGGTAGGCGCAGGGCTGCACGTTTCCGCGGGGATCTACCAGACAGTAGCTTGTGCCCGCGAGGCAGCCCCGGCGGTAGGGCAGGGTCAACTGCCTTTCCCGGGCCAGACGCATGAACTGCGGGGCGCAGGTGGGCTTGAGCTCGATGGGGCATGAGGGCACGCGGTCCAGCACGGTAGCAAGAGTAGGCTCGTAGTCTTGGGGCTTCAGACCCCCGTCCGCCAGACCCGCGGCCCGGCCGGTAGGCACCGGGAAAAACAGGTGGTGCGCCTTGGCTCCCAGGGCCACGGCCATCTCGGTAAGCGCGCCCAGTTCTCCTCGGTTCCAGTCGAACACCGTGGTATGGACCTGGAAGGGCAGGCCTGCCTCCCGGCAGGCCTCCATGCCGTTGACGGCGAGGCGCCAGGCGCCCTGCATTCCCCGCAGCCGGTCGTGGGCCTCGGAGCCGCAGCTGTCCAGAGAGATACCCGCGGCTGCCACCCCGGCCCGGAGCAGTTCCCGGGCCAGGGCAGGGGTCAATAAAGTGCCGTTAGTCCCCAGCACCACCCTGAGGCCCTGGCCGGCGGCGAAGGCGACCAGTTCGGGCAGGTCCGGCCGCAGAAGGGGTTCCCCGCCGCTGAAGATGAAGAGTCGAAACCCGGCGCGTGCTGCCCCGGCGATGAGGTCCTTGGCCTCGGCGGTAGAGAGCTCTTCCTGCGCCCGGGCGCCGGCGTCGCGGTAGCAGTGGGCGCAGTAGAGGTTGCACTGGTTGGTGGTATTCCAGGAAATGAGCACCGCCCTCACCCCTCCCGGCGGACCGGTGCGCCCTGCGTCCTTTCCGGCGAATTATAACCGGTTCTGCACACTTTCGGAACCGCCTGTTTCTGCCTCCGTAAGGTAACAGGCGGGGTCGGGAGCCCAAAAATCACCGGTCAGGGCTTCCGCACGCGCCCGGCAGTTGCCGTTACAGATCTCGAGCCAGATGCACTCCTGACACCGGCCCTTCAGGTAGCGCCGGCGATCGCGGAGGGCGGCCAGCAGGGGATGCTCGGCCTGGGTCCAGATTCGAGCAAAACCCTCCCGGCGTACGTCGCCCACGGTATGGTGCAGGGTGAACTGGTCGGGGTGCACCTTGCCTTCCCAGTCGATGGCGGCTATGGCCACGCCGCTGCGGTTGCCCCCGTTCCGGTGTAGGAGTTCCAGCGCCTCGGCCGCCCGGCTGGGGTCCCGGGCGCGGAGACGAAGGTAGACGAAGGGGCCGTCGGCGTGATTGTCTACGGTCAGAACTTCGATGCGCCTCTGCTCCCGGTCCCAAGCGTAGACCCGGGAGATCAGCAGGTCGAGCACTTCCCGCTTCTGCTCGACGGCAAGGTCCTGATCCGCCAACTCCCGCCCCCGACCGCTGTATACCAGGTGGTAGATGCAGATCCGGGAGATGCGTTCCTGCTCCGCCAGGTCAAGGATTGCCGGCAGTTGGTCCAGGTTGTTCCGCGTGAGGGTGAGGCGAAGCCCGGAGCGCAGCCCGACCTCGCGGCAGTGTCGAAAGGCCTCGAGGGCGGCGGCAAAGGCGCCCGGACGGCCCCGGAGGAGGTCGTGCCGATCCTCCAGCCCGTCCAGGCTAATGCCGACGTAACTGACCCCCAGGCGCCTGAGATCGTCGGCTACCTCACGCCCGATAAGGGTGCCGTTGGTAGAGAGAACCACCCGCAGCCCGTGACCTGCCGCATGACCGATCAGATCAAAGATGTCGGGCCGCAGCAGGGGCTCGCCCCCGGAAAGCAGGAGGGCCGGGACCCGGAATCCGGCCAGATCGTCGATCAGGGCCCTGGACTCCGTGGTAGTCAGCTCCGCCGGTGACGGCCGGGGGTCGGCGGCGGCGTAGCAGTGGCCGCAGCGGAGGTTGCACGCCCGGGTACAGTTCCATACTACCACCGGACCCGTATCCCTTCGGGCGCCCGAGGAAGCGCCGCGCGTTGCCGGGTCGTAGCGCAGCCCGTCCCCGTAATAGCCGTGGTCGCAAAGAAGCTTGCTCAGACTAAGCAAATGTGGATCGCCCACCTTGGATCAGTTCTCGCCAGGCCCCGTCTCCGGCAAGGGGGCAATGTATTCGGGGGAGCACCCTGCCAGCCTGAAGGGCCAGGACCGGGGGCCGGGACGTTTGACGCCTAGGTCAGGGGTTCCACGAAGACCCGCATCCTGCCGCCGCAAATCATGCCTTCCCTTTCGGCCTGCTCGCCCGTCAGGTCGAATTCCAGGAGTCTGGAGCTGCTGCCGCCTGCTATTTCCAGGGCCTCCCTGAGGGCACGGGCTTCTGCCGTCCCGCCGCCGATGGTGCCCGCGGCCTGGCCGTCGCCCAGCACCAGCATGCGGGCTCCGGCTCCGCGGGGTGTGGACCCTTCTGCCTGCACCACCGTGACCACGGCGGCCGGGGAGGGAGAGGCCACAACCTTTTCCAGCCAGCCAGCGTCCAGGCGCTCCCCTTGGAAGCGGCTGTTGACGGCGATTATCTGGGCCGCAATGCTTACCGCGATCTCTTCCGGGGTGCGGGCGCCGATATCCAGCCCTATGGGCGCGCATACCCTGGCCAGTTCTTCCTCGGCTATGCCCTCTCTTCTCAGGCTTTCGAATATGGCCTCTACCTTAGGGTGACTGCCGATCATGCCCAGGTAGGCGACCGGGCGGCTCACGACCGCCCGCAGGCAGGCGTAGTCGTGGCGGTGGCCCCGGGTGACGATGACCACGAAGCTGCGTTGGTGAAGGGGGTAATCCGCCAGCACCTCCTCGAATCCTCCGCAGATCACCCGGCAGCCGGGGAAACGTTCGGCGGTCGCGAACTCGGGCCGGTCGTCCACCACCGTGGTGGGGTAGCGAAGGACAGCCAGGATTCTGGCCAGGGCTAGGCCCACGTGGCCTCCGCCCAGGATGAGCACCTCGGGATGGGGTTCTACCGGTTCGGCGTAGACCAAACCCAGGCCCTCGACCTGCTCCAGGCCGGGAGCCTGCGGCCGGCGGGATGTCAGCCAGCGCGCGAGTTCCTGCTCCTCGTACGTCGGCTGGTCGGGCCAGCGCAGGCGGCCTTCGGCATCGCAGTAAACCCTTCTGTATAGCAGGCCGGGGGAGTCCGAGGCCACCACTATCGCCGTAGCGCCCCCTCTTCCTTCCTTGAGGCCCTCCAGCAGGCAGCTGTAGAATTCGCGCATCTTCAACCACCGTCCCCTTCTGACCGTCCGACCATTACCTTCGACCAAGGAATCGGTAATACCTTCTTTCGCTGAGTTTTAGATTGGCGGGCGGTACCGGGTGCTTCCCTGAGTACATTGACACCTTGCCGGGTGCCGAACTTGGCGAGAGCGAGCGTGGAGGCGGGCCGGAGGCTGGTCACTTTTGGGGCGGATTCACCCAGAGAAGATGGCAGACGGCCTCCAGGACCCCTCCGGCCACGGCGCGCGCCTTATCGGAGATGGTGAAGCAGTATTCCGGCCGCCCCCTGGGGTCCACGTCGCCGGCCTTCTGCCCCGGCCTTACCTGCAGTCCCGGCCGGAGCAGGCCCCTGACTACGCCGGAGATGCGGGTCTTCACCGGCACCCCCTCCACGTAGGCGACCACCTGGCCGGCAGAGACCTGCTGGCCGATGTGGGCCACCGGCTCCCAGCGACCCGCCGTACCGGGGGGCACGCGCACGACGCGTTCCTCGGTGTATCCGGAGATCTCCCCCGGTATACCGGTGTTCGGTGCCGCCGCGCCTTCGTAGATTACCCGGCCCAAATCGTGGCCGCGCTGGGTTTCCACCACCGCGTCTACGTCCACACCCGCGGTAAACCCGGGCCCCACCCCGATAACCGCCGGAGCCAGATTGCGGTGGGTACCGAGGTTTTTCTTGACCATGGTAGCGTCAACCAGCACCGTCGGCGCCACCACGGCCAGGCAGCGGGCCCAAGGGTCTACCAGGACCGGAACCGCACTTTCGGCCCACACCTCCCGGGCCGCCTCCGGCTCCTCGATTCTGACCCCCCGCATCCCCTCCACGGCAACTTCGCCCTCGTATACCGCCTCGGCCAGGGCTACGGTTCGCCGGATCACGGTGGGACGGGAGAGTTCGAGCATGAGAACGCGAAAACCGCTGCGCCAGAGGCGGTGGGCAATGCCGGTGGCCAGGTCTCCCGCGCCTCGGATTATCACTGTTTCCGACCTCACAACCCGCGTATTCCTCCCATCACTCCGGAGCCTGCTCCGGTGGGGCGATCCTTCGCCGCACTGCTTCCAGGTCTTCAGGCGAGTCTACGTCCAGGTATACGCCCTCGTCCTCCACGGGTACGGCCAGGCCATTCGATCGCAGCTCCCGGGCTCCTCGGTCACCGGTAAGGCTATACAGGTCGGGAAAGCGACGGCGGTCGACCAGCACGGGGTGCCCGGGGCGGCCGGCACAGGTGGGGTAGACTGCTTCCGCCCCGGTGCGGCCGTAGGCCGCCAGGATCGCCTCGACGGTATCCCGCCGCACCAGGGGGACGTCGCCCAAGAAGACCAGGACCGCCCGGGTTTCCGGGGGCAGGACGGCCAGACCGGCCTTAAGGGAGGCAGAGAGCCCCTCCCGGTAGCGGGAATTGGTCAGGCGAACCACCGGCCGATCGCCCAGGGCCCGGGCTGCCTCGTCCGCCCGGTGTCCCAGGACCACTACCACCGGCTCCAGCGGGCAGGCCAGGACGGTGTCCACTACCCGCTCTAGAACCGTCTTGCCACCCAGAGGGTATAGCAGCTTATTTCCTCCGAAGCGGCGGGAAAGGCCGGCGGCCAGCACCAAGGCCCCCACTCCCAGCGGTCCGGAACCGGTCCACACCTCCGGTGCCTCGTCTTCGCGGACCTGCCCCAAAACGCACCTTTCCGCCCCCGCAGGCAACAAGAGACGCGCCGCCAGGCGGGCTGCCGCCAGGCCTTCCTGCCGCGGCCGGTTGAGCCAGACCGCCAACCGGCCGCCGGGAGCCTGGTTCCGGGCCCGGCGCAGGGCTTCGGTCAGGGCTGCGACCAGGTGGCGGACCTGCACCGGCTCTCCGAGTCTGGCCTCCGCAATTGCCGCCACCTTCTCCGGCCGGTGAACCCACGGGTCTTCAAGCGGCCGGCCCAAGACCTCCAGGCCGGCCAGGGCCAGCACCAGGCGGGTGGATGGGGGCACCACCGGCTCGTGGGGGGCGTAGCCCTTCAGCAACCTGCCTGCCGCACCGTCGGCCTCCACCAGCACCCAGGCGCGGGGGAGGTGGGCGGTTAGAGCGTCCACCTCGTCCGGGGTGAGGCCTACTACCTTGCCCCCGCGCAGGCCCCGGGCCACGAACAGGCGCTTCCCGGCGCCGATCCCGTCAATCGCCGCCCTGACGCCCCGGGGATCGTCCCCGGTGTAGATTACCCGGTCGGCCTGGTCGGGAAGGGGAGGATACATTCGGGTAGTGGTGGTCAGCACCACCGCCTCGCCCCCGGCGGCCAGCTCCCGCCCCAGTCGGTAGACCAGGGTGGTCTTGCCGCCGGCGCCGATCAGGGCAGTCACCCCGGGTTCATTGAGAGCCAGCACTTCACGCAGCATGATAGTTCTACTTGCCGAAGGGGCAGACCGGGAAATGGCATTCCGGGCAGCGGCGGCACAGCCCGCCCACCGCCCGGGAGAGTATGTCCTCGCGGGAGAGGGTCTCCCCCGCCAGCAGCCGGGGCAGGACCAAATCGAACACCGTAGCCGGGTCGTGCATCACGCAGGCCGGCAGCCCCAGCAACGGCACCGTGTCCAGGTAGGCGAACATGAACATGGCGCCGGGAAAGATGGGGGTGCCGCGGGTTACTACCCGGGCTCCGGTCCGGCGGATGCCCGCCGGGGTGGTATCGTCCGGGTCCACCGACATGCCGCCGCAGACCAGTACCATCTGCAACCCTTCGGTGACCATCTGCTGGATGGCCCGGGCGATTGCCTTGGCGTCGTCGGGCAGGTAGAGAACGCGTTCCAGTTCCTGCTCAAAGGCGGAGAGCTTGCCTTTGAGGGCGGGGGCGAAGGCGTCGGCTACGCGTCCGGTGGCGAGTTCGTTTCCGGTTATAATGGCGCCGATCCGCACCTGGCGCCAGGGCTTGACCTCCGCCGCCGGCCCCAGCGGGGCCAGGCGCCGTTCCAATTGGGCCAGCCATTCTTCGCGCACTGCCAGAGGGATGATCTTCACCCCGGCCACCATCTCTCCGGACTGTACCGGCTGACCGTCGTGCAGGGTAGCTACGGCGGCGTCTCCTTCCCGGTTCACCGCCTCCACCACCGGACGGTATACCCGCAGCAGCCCGGGGCCTTCCGCCACCAGGTTGGCCCTGCCCTCCTGGGGAGGGGTAACCTTAAGGCCGGGTCCGGCCAGGGCCTGCGCCAGGCGGCAGGCGGCGTCGTCCTCGTGTACTTCGCCGGCTTCGGGTTCGTAGACGTAGACGTACTCCCTGCCCATGGACAGGAGCTCGGGCACGTCCTCGGGCCGGACCACGTGGCCCCGGCGGAAGGCCGGACCCTTGAACCGCCCGGCCACCACCCTGGTAAGGTCGTGGCCCAGGGCCATGCCTATGCTGTCTCTGACCGGCACCTTCCTGAACATTTGTTTGTGCCCGAAGGCCCTCCTCCCTCCGGCCGCGCCGGCCTACTCGCCCGACAGCGCGCGTCTGATCAGGGTCCTGGCTATCTCCACCTTGTAGGCGTTGCCGCTCAGGGGTTTGGCTGCGGCCAGCGCCTCCTCGGCCGCCTGGGCGGCGATTCCCGGCTCCAGGGGCCGCCCCTTCAGCATTTCCTCCGCGGCCCGTGCCCGTACCGGGCCCGGGGCTACTGCCCCCAGCACCAGGCGGCAATCGGTAACCACCCCGTCTTCTTCCTTCACCACCGCGGCCACGCTGGCCACGGCAAAATCAATGGGCCGGCGCAGGGTGAACTTCAGGAAGCGCTGCCGGGCACCGGCAGGGGGCCGGGGCAGGTCCACGCCGACCACTATTTCGTTGGGCTCCAGGTTCTTGCCCAGGGGATGGTAGAAGTCGGTTACGGGCACCTTTTTCTCGCCCCCGGGCCCCGCGATCCTTAACTTGGCCTCCAGGGCGGCCAGGGCCACGGCGGTATCCGAGGGGCAGACGGCAAAGCAGCGCCTGGCTCCCAGGATGGCATGGAAGCGGTTGTCCCCTTGGGGGGCGTAACACTTGGTGCCGCCTTTGCGGGCGCAGGGAAGGCTGCCGCCAAGCCGGGCCGGGTAGCGGTAGTACCAGCAGCGCACCTCCTGGCACAGGTTCCCTCCCAGGGTGCCCATGTTCCTGATCTGGGGGGAGGCCACGGAGTGGGCGGCCTCGGCCAGGAGCGGGTAGTCTTCCCTTATGAGGGAAGAGCGGTCCAGATCCGCCAGACGCACCAGGGCGCCGAGGTAGAGGCCGTCCGGCCTTTGTTCCTGGACATCCAGGCCGGGCACGGTCTTGAGGTTGATCACCGCCCGGGGGTAGCGGGGCAGGCAGTCGGCCTTTAGCAGGCCCAGAAGGTCGGTTCCGCCGGCATTGAGCACCGCCTCGCCCGCATAGGTCTGAAGCAACTCCAGAGCCTCGGAAACAGATCGGGCATTGTAATGCGCAAACGATCTCATCCCGCCTTCGCCCCCTCAGACCTTGCTTTTCCCAGTGCTCTTAGCACTCTCTCGGGAGTTGCCGGGTATTCCGTGAGCCAGGTGCCGATGGCGTTGGAAAGGGCCATAAGCACCGCCGCCGGGCCGGGGGAGGTGGCGATTTCGCCCACGCCTACGGCGCGGAAGCGGTGGGTGGGAAAGGGGGTTTCCAGAATCACGTGCTCCAGGGGCGGCAGGTCCAGGAAAGTCCGCCACTTGTAGTCGGCCAGGTTGGCGTTGAGCACCCAACCGTGCCCGGGGTCGACAACGGTTTCCTCGAAGAGGGCGCTGTCTATGCCCGCCGAGCCCAGGCAGCCGTTAAGCTGGCCGCGTATTCCCAGGGGGTCGATTACCTTGCCCACGTCCGTGGCGTTGACCACCCGCAGCAACCTGGTCTCGCCGGTATCGGTGTCCACCTCCACCTCCACGAAGCTCATCAGGCAGTTGGCCAGGGTGAAATCGGGCTCGAAGCGGCCGAAGCCCACGATGGTCCGGTCCACCCCCATGGCCTTCCAGGACAGCCGCCTCTGGGGATCGGACCTGACGAATACCTCCCCGTTTTCCGTGTCCAGATCCTCGGGCGCAGCGCCCAGCTTGGGGGCTAGGAGTTCAAAGAGCCTGCTCTTGGCGTCCTCGGCCGCCCGGATCACGGCGCTGCCGATGGCGTAGGTGCCCCGGGAGCCTACCGAGCCGAACTCGTAGGGGGTGATGAGCGAGTCCGCCGGTGCCATGGTTACCCGCTCCGGAGGCAGCTGCAGTACCTCGGCCGCCATCTTGATGTAGTTGCTCCAGTTGCCGGTGCCGAACTCGGTCACGCTGCAGAAGATTACCGCCTTGCCCTCCGGGTGCAGCCGCACCAGGGCCTCGGAGGCATCTTCGCCGATGTCGGCGTTGCCGTGTACTCCCACTCCTACGCCCACCCGCTTGCTTGCGCGGACTTCGGTGGGCTTTAGCCACCCCTTCCACTTCTGTTTCCAGCCGAAGATCTCGGCTCCCTTTTCCATGGCCGCGGTGTAGTCCACACCCCGGTAGGTGTACCAGTAGCCGTCCCGCCAGTAGTAGCCGTCGCCGGGCTTGATGTAGTTCTTTTTGAGGAACTCAAAGGGGTCAAGGCCCAGTTCGGCCAGGGCCCGGGAAAGTATGGGCATCAGAGAGCACTTGAGCTCCTGGCCCCCGAAACCCCTCACCATACCCGAGGCGGCGCGGTTGGTGCACACTACGGTGGGCTTGAGTTTCCAGTTGGGGCAGCGCACCATGATCTGCACCTCGCCCAGGCCCACGGCTACCTGAGCCTGGGTGGTCATGGAATAGTAGCCCGTATCCACGTACCACTTCCCGGCCACGGCGGTAACGGTTCCGTCCCTCTTTAGCCCTACCCTTGCCTGGATGCGGGAGCCGAGTCTCAGGGTAAAGGTGGCCAGGTGCTCCTCCTTGCTCATTACCATTTTCACCGGACGGCCGGTAGCCCGGCTGAGCAGGACGGCGTAACCGTACCAGCGCCAGGCCAGGATCTTCGATCCGAAGCTGCCCCCGCAGGGCAGGCCTATGGTCCTGACCTCAACCTCCCGGTTCAGGGCATGGTAGAGCATGATCTTGTCCTGATAGGGAAACTGGGTGGACAGCCACAGGGTGGCCCGGTTGGGCTCCTCCCAGAGCGCGATTGCCCCGGGCGGTTCGGCGGGCAGGGGATTGGGGAACCCCTGGTAGGCGGCGCTGCCTTCCACTACCACATCCGCCTCGGCGAAACCCTTCTCTACGTCACCGACTACCAACTCCTTCAGGGACTTGGGGCCGAAAAAGGGCATGCCCGGCGTAACCACGTTGCCCGGGAACTCGGAATAGAGCTGGGGCGCATCCGGTTTCAGAGCCGCGTCAACGTCCAGCACTGCCGGGAGGACCTCGTACTCCACCTCGATAAGGCCCAGGGCCTCCCGGGCGACCTCTTCACTGGTGGCGGCCACCAGGGCCACCGCGTCGCCCACGAAGCGCACCTTCTGATCCAGGATGCGGGTGTGGCGCGGCGTGCCGCCTCTCCAGCCGGGAGGAACGTCTTCGTAGGTAACGACCGCTTTGACTCCTTCCAGTTCGAGGGCCCGGCTCTTGTCGATGCGCTTGATAACCGCATGGGCGTGGGGGCTCGGCAGGACCAGGCCATAGAGCATGCCGGGCATTTCCAGGTCGTTGAGGTACCGCACCCTGCCGGTCACCACCTCCACGGCATCGCGCCGCGGTACCGGCCGGCCGACAAACCGGTAGTTTTCACCCACCTCGCTCACCTCCCGGTGTTTCGGGCGGCCGCCTGCACGGCCTCCAGTACCTGATAGTGGCTGATGCAGCGGCAAAAATGACCGGATAGGGCTTCCTTAACCTCGTCCTCGGTGGGATTCGGGTTTTCGTTCAGCAGGGCCCTGGAGCTCACCAGTATGCCCGGGGTGCAGAAACCGCACTGGAACGCACCGTGATCGATGAAGGCCTGCTGCAGGGGATCCAGCTCTCCGGTGTCCGGGTTCTGGAGCCCCTCGATGGTGGTAATCTCGCGGCCGGCACACTCCACGGTGAGCAGCATGCAGGACAGTACCGGCTTTCCGTCCAGTAGGACGGTGCAGGCCCCGCAGCCGCCGTGGTCGCACCCGATCTTGGTGCCCTTCAATCCCAGGGTTTCGCGCAGGGTATGGGCCAGGGTATGGGTGGTATCCACCTGCCCCGGCTGTTTGCCGATCTCCAGCCTGTAGGGTCGGCCGTTCACCGTAAGGGTGATCCGTTCGGCCCCGGCTCCGCTTCCCCGCTGCTCGTAACCGGTCTCGACCATGACTAGTA
Source organism: Clostridia bacterium (assembly GCA_024653205.1). Taxonomy (NCBI): domain Bacteria; kingdom Bacillati; phylum Bacillota; class Clostridia; species Clostridia bacterium. Next base: position 22,339 of record JANLFO010000002.1, read on the forward strand.
ACCACCCCCTCCTAGAGACTGCCATTCAGTTTGAGGCGATTCTATCATAAGTTCAAAAGGCTCTCAATTACCGCCGGTTGAGCAGCCTTTCGGGATGTTGTCGGCCGGCGGCTACGAGTCGGTGTCTGCCGGTTGTTTTCCGCGCCCGGGCGTTTACCGTGCTTTTTCCTGAAGCCGACGCCGCACCTCGCGGCGCAGGATCTTGCCGGTAGGCGACTTGGGTAACTCCTGCAGGATCACCACCCGCTTGGGTCTTTCGTATCCGGCCAGGTGAGGCTTGCAGTGTTCGAGCAACTCCTCCTCCGTGGCCACCGTTTCCGGCCACAGAGCCACTGCGGCGGTTACCATTTCGCCCCACTTTTCGTCCGGCAGGCCTACCACCGCTGCCTCCTTGACCGCAGGATGGCGGCAGAGAACGTTTTCTACGTAAGAGGGGTATACGTTCTCCCCCCCGGTCACGATCATGTCGTCCTTGCGGTCCACCAGGTACAGATAGCCGTCCTGGTCCATCAGCCCGATGTCGCCGGTGAAAAGCCACCCGTCCCTGATCTTCTTCCGGGTGAGTTCCTGCTGCTTCCAGTAGCCGGGAGTGGTGGTCTCCGCGCGCACGGCAATCTCACCGATCGTGTTGCGGGGCAGCTCGTTGCCCCGGTCGTCTACGATTCGTACCCACAGGCCGTAGTGGGGCCGTCCCACCGAGCCGAGGCGCTTCCTGGCGGTCTCGGAAGCCCCCTCGCGTAGACCGGCCAGGTGATCTTCCCGGCTAAGGGTGGACACCAGAGGCCCGTTTTCGGTAAGTCCGTAATTCTGGATGAAGCGGTGGGCGCCGAAGAATCTTGCCGCCTTCTCCAGCAGCGACTGGGGCATCGGAGCGCCCACGTACTGGATGGTTTTGAGATTGTCGAGCCGGTAACGGTGCAGGTCTGGCTGTTCCAGTAAAGCGGCAATCATGGTGGGGACTACTTGGACAAACGTGACGCGTTCTTGTTCCAGCACCTCAAGCACCGTCCGGGCCTCGAACCGGGGAAGCAATACGTTTATTCCCCCCACGTAGGCAATCGCCGAGGCGGTAGCGTGTCCCCCGGAATGAAACAGGGGCATGACCACCAGAGCCACGTCCTGCGGGGTCAGACCCAATTCGGTTACGTGGGCCTTGGCGGATTCCAGCTGCATATGGTGGGTGAAGACCACCCCTTTAGGCCGGCCGGTGGTGCCGCTGGAATAGATTATGTAGGCCGGATCTTCGTCCTCCATTTGCACCTCCGGTTCGCGGGAATCGGCGGTCGCCAGGGCCTCTTCGTAGGCCTCGCCAATAGCGGGCGGCGAGGTGGCGTCGAACACCAGCAAATGCTCTAGGTTTCTTAGCTGCGGCCGGATGGAGCTTACCGGTTCGACAAAATCCTCATGCAGCAGGAGGATCTTGCTTTCGCTATTGTCCAGTACAAAGGCCACGTTGTCTGCCGACAGCCTCCAGTTGACCGGCACCCCCACAAAGCCGCCCTTCTCGCAGGCCTGCATCCATTCCAGGTATTCCGCGCAGTTGTAGGCCAGTATGGCTACCCGTTCTCCCTTTTCCAGGCCTCGGCTTCTCAAGGCCCAGTAGAGCCGATTGGCCCGGGAGGCCAGCTCGGCGTGGGTCAGACGCCGGCCCCGGTCTATTACCGCCGGGCGGTCCCCCAGGTAAGCAACGTTCTTCTTCCAGAGCTCTTTGCACCAGCTTTCGGCCAAGGACCTGCCCCCTTTCCTGAACACTTTAGAATACGACCGAGGGGGCCCGTGCTCCTGCCCGGGCCGGGAGTCCGAACGAATCTAACCCGCGCCCAAGTTTTTTGGTGGGACTCTACATAGACCGGAAAGGAATAGAAATGTTAAAATTAAGCGGAAATCCAGCATTTTCTCCTGGGGGGATGGGACATGTCGGGTCGCTTGATCCGGGAGGCCGTGGTAGACGCGCTCATTGCCGAGGGCGTAAAGTACGTGTTCGGTCTGCCGGGAGGCCAGATGGTGTTCACTTTTAATGACGCTCTGTACGACCGCAGGGACGAGATCAGGAGCATAATGGCCCGGGACGAGCGGAGCGCCGGCTTCATGGCCTGTGGTTACGCGCAGATGAGCCGGGGACCGGCGCTGTGTTACGGTACGCTGGGACCGGGTTTCACCAACCTGATTGGCGGGATGTGCGAGGCCTACCGGGGTTCCTGGCCGGTCATATTTCTCTCCTGTAGCACGCCACGGCTGACGGCCGGCCACGGGAGCATGCAGGAGATACCTCAGATGCAGATGGTGGCGTCGATAACCAAGTGGTCCTGGCACCTGGAGGTTCCCGATCAGGTTTACTGGATGATGCGGCAGGCTTTTTCCGAGGCCTGCAGCGCCCCACCCGGCCCGGTATACATCGAGATACCCACGGACATGGGCAGTACCGTGGTGGAAGGACTGCAGTATCAGAAGAGCTGCCGGGTCCTGGGGTTTGAGCCCTCAGACGAGGCCGTTGCCGAGGCCGTGGACCTGCTTCTGAGGGCGGAGAGGCCGGTGATCATAGCCGGCGGCGGAGTGCACATGGCGCGGGCCTGGGCAGAGCTTCGGGAACTGGCGGAACTGGCGGGTATTCCGGTAGCCACCACCTGTACCGGCAAGGGCGCCATTTCCGAAACGCACCCGCTGGCCATAGGAGTGGTGGGCAACGAGGGTACGCGGTTCACCAACGAGTACGTGGAAGAGGCCGATCTCGTATTCTGGGTGGGCTCGGCCATGGAAGACCTGGAGACCTCGGTTTACACCCGGGGCAGGGGAAAGGGAAAATTGATCTGCGCCAACGTCAGTCCCACCCACATCAATCGCGTGTGGGTGCCCGACGTAGCGTTGATGGGTGACGCCAGGCTGACCCTGCGGAAGTTAGTGCGTGAGATTAGGGGCCGCAATCTTCCCCGGTCGGATTTCCCGGAGCGGTCGCGGGTAAAGGAGTTGCAGGCCCTGAAGCAAGTGTGGGAGAAGGAAATCGAGGAAGAGGTACGGAGCCTCGGCTCCGTTCCTATACACCCGGCGCGTATTGCCAAGGAGATCGACCGGTTGAAGCCGGAGAATCTGGTGCTGGCAGCCGATTCCGCCTTCAACAGTTTTTGGTTCCAGGGCTATCCCTACTTCAAGATCGTAAAGCCCGGCAACAGCATTGCGAAATCCCAATTCTCCTTCATCGGTTTTGCCGCTGCGGCGGCCATCGGCGCCAAGCTGGCCACCGATGACCCGGTGCTGGCAGTGTGCGGCGACGGCGGCTTCCACTTCGTGATGCCGGAATTGGCGACCGCCGTAGAATACCAGATTCCGGTGGTCTTCCTGGTCATGGATAACAACGCCATCGGTTGGATCAAGTACTGGCAGCAGGTGGTACATCAGGAGCGCTATCTGGACACGGACTTCAACCCGCCTATCGACTTCACCACCGTAGCCAAAGCATGCTCCTGCCGGTCCCTGCCCCTGGCCCGCCCCGAGGACATCGCCGAGGTCATGCGGGAAGCTTTCCGTATCACCGCCGAAGGTGAACCGGTGCTGGTTCACGCCCGCGTAGATTGGTCGGCCCGGTGGTGGGGAAGCGACGACGTGGTGAAGGTGTATACCGAGGGGAGAGTTCCGAGACCGGTGTAAGGGCAGAAACCAGGTGCCTACGCCATTTGCACTCCAGTTTTGGGGGCCGGCGCGCGGCCGGGACTGCTTCCGGTCGGGCTGCCGGCCTCTTTTGCTGATGAAGGTAAAAAGTCTTAAGAGGGCGGGCATGGTCCCTCTGTTACGAATACTCGGGCACGACGAGCGATACAGGTCGAGGGCAGGCGCCTAGCCGGAGGCGTGAGCCTGAGGTACAATAGCTAAAGACGCGGCGTTAGCGCAAAGGTCGTGGAGAGGAGGGAGTGCGGTGCGCTTATTGGCACTGGTCTTGGGCGGCAACACTCTTCAGACCTGGATGGTAGCGGCCCTGATAGGCGCGACCGCTCTGGTGGCTCTGTGGTTGGCCAAGAGACTGATTGGCCGGTTTCTTGCGGTCGTGAGTGAGAGAACCAAGAGCGAAACCGAGAGTCTGGCATCCAAAATACTGGCAAGAACGGGCTTTTGGTTTCTCTTGGCCGTTTCCCTTTATTTGGGCCTTTCCTTGGTGGATTTGCCGGAGCGGGCTACCGGGATCGTAAGCAAAGTGATGGTTGTTCTGGTCTTCCTTCAAGTAGGCCTTTGGGGTAATGTCATAGTCACTCACCTGGTGGCGGGGAACATTAAGGCCCGACTGGGGGAAGACGACGTCGGCGTAGCCACGGTTTACGCCGTCGGCTTTATGGCGCGGTTGATTCTTTGGGCGGTGGTTTTCCTTCTGATTCTTGAGAACCTGGGAGTAAACATCACTACCCTGGTAGCCGGACTGGGTATCGGCGGCATCGCCGTGGCCCTGGCGGTGCAGAACATTTTGGGGGATCTATTCGGGTCGCTATCCATCTTGTTGGATAAGCCGTTTGTGATCGGAGACTTTATCATCGTGGACAATTACATGGGCACGGTGGAGCATATAGGCCTCAAGAGCACGCGTATTCGGAGCCTCTCCGGCGAACAACTCATTTTCTCTAATTCCGATCTGCTCAAGAGCCGAATTCGCAACTACAAGCGCATGTACGAACGCCGGGTAGTCTTTTCTCTGGGGGTAACCTACGAGACACCGTATGAGAAGCTGGAGCGCATCCCGGTTCTGATCCGCGAGGTCATAGAAGCGCAGCCGGGGGTACGCTTTGATCGGGCTCACTTCAACGAGTACGGCCCCTTCTCCCTCAATTTCGAGGTCGTGTACTACGTGTTGAATCCGGACTACGACACCTACATGGATATCCAGCAGGCCATTAACCTGGCTATTTTCCGCCGTTTTAAGGAGGAAGAGATTGACTTCGCCTATCCCACCCAGACCTTGTACCACAAGACCGGGCCGTAGCTCTTTGCGGTACCGGTAATTCCTCAGACACAGGGTATTTGGCCTACACCGCCGTCTGCCGAAGGCAAGTAAGCGTGTTCGCTCTCGGCAGTTATCTGCCTACTCAGGGCTTGGGTGGTTCTCTGACCGGTTGTAGGTAGTTATATGGACCGCGAAGCTTGATTATCTTTATGAGGAAGGCATTTGACAACAAACAACCTACGATTTTATAATAAATTGGAAGTTGGGAGGAGAGGTTATGGCGAAGATAATTGTTGAGCAGCTCACTAAGGTGTTCGGTCGCAACCCGGAACGGGCGCTACAAATGCTTAATGAGGGCCACGATCCGGCTGAGGTGTTTCGGAGCACCGGGCTGGCGGTGGCCGTGTGGAACGCTTCCCTGTGTGTGGAGCAGGGGGAACTGTTTGTTATCATAGGTCTTTCCGGTAGCGGCAAATCCACTCTGATACGCTGCCTCAACCGGCTGGTGGAACCGACCGCAGGCAGAATCGTGATCGACGGTGAGGACGTTACGGTCATGGATGGCCGTCAGTTGCGTCAGTTCCGGCAAAGAAGGCTGGGGATGGTGTTTCAGCGTTTTGCCTTGTTCCCCCACCGAACGGTTTTGGAAAACGTGGAGTTCGGGCTGGAGATCCAGGGCGTAGATTCCAGGGATAGAAGGGAGAGGGCCATGGCTATGCTCGAGCTCGTCGGGCTGTCCGACTGGGCTCAATACAAGCCGGACGCCCTCAGCGGTGGCATGCAGCAGCGGGTTGGCCTGGCCCGAGCTCTGGCCAGCGATCCGGACATTCTGCTCATGGATGAGCCCTTTAGCGCCCTCGATCCCCTTATCAGGCGGCGGATGCAAGATGAGCTCCTTCAGCTTCAGCAGCGGCTGGGCAAAACCATTATCTTCGTCACCCATGATCTCGACGAAGCCCTGAAACTCGGCGACCGCGTGGCCATTATGAGGGCGGGCCAGATAGTGCAGGTGAGCAGCCCGGAAGAGGTTCTGGCCAGGCCGGCAGACGAATACGTGGCGGAGTTTACTAGAGACGTTAATCCGATAAAGGTGCTTAAGGCGCGAAACGTGATGTGGCCGCCGGACCCTCTGGTGTTCCTCAAGGACGGACCACGGGTGGCCCTAAGACAAATGCAGGAACGAGGTCTTTCCAGCGCCTTTGTGGTGGATAAGAACCGGCGCCTAAAGGGTCTTCTGACGGTGGATGCCGCCTTAGCGGCCATCCGCCAGGGGCAGGATAACCTAGAAGATCTGGTAGAGGCTGATTTCCCCAGGGCCCACCCGGATACTTCACTGGAAGAACTGATTTCTACGGCAGTCAGCAGCCGGTACCCCATCGCCGTGGTCAACGGCGACGGGGTGTTGCAAGGCATCATAGCCCGCGTGGCCGTGCTGTCCGCGTTGATCGGACCTCAAGGAGGAGAGGAACGTGCCGTATCTTAGTCTACACGTGGCCGATTGGGTAGACAAGGTCGTCGACTGGTTGGTGACCAAATACGACGCCGCCTTTGACACCTTAAAGGCGCCTTTGGTAACCTTCATGGACGCCCTGGAGGCGGCTCTGCAAGCCTTACCTCCGGAGGTGATTCTGATTGGCCTGGCCCTACTGGCCTGGTATCTGGCGGGCAAGAAAGTGGCCGTAATGAGCGCCGCTGGGCTCTGGGTGCTTTATGCCATGGGGTTATGGCGGGAAACCATGACCACCCTGGCTCTGGTATTGGTGGCCACGGCTCTTGCCGTGGGCATAGGTATTCCTTTGGGCATCCTGACGGCGCAAAACCACCGGGTCGAGCAGGTCGTACGGCCCCTTCTCGACTTCATGCAGACCATGCCCAGCTTCGTCTATTTGATTCCAGTGCTGATGCTTTTCGGGATCGGAAAAGTCCCGGCAGTGTTCGCCACCCTCATCTTCGCCATGCCTCCGGCTGTGCGCCTTACCAGTCTGGGTATCCGTCAGGTGCCGACCGAAGTGGTGGAGGCGGCCAAGGCCTTTGGGTCCAGCCGCTGGCAGCTTTTGGCCAAGGTCCAGTTCCCCATAGCCCTCCCCACGGTGATGACCGGGGTTAACCAGAGCATCATGCTCGCCCTTTCCATGGCCGTAATCTCGGCTATGATCGGTGCCGGCGGCCTGGGAGGGGTGGTCTATGCGGCCATCAGTCGTGTGGAGGTAGGCAAGGGATTCGCGGGTGGGATAGGCATTGTCGTACTGGCCCTCATTCTAGACCGGGTGACGCAGGGAATCGCCGGACGCAGTGCGGTCAAGAAGAGCTCGACGGCCTGGGGATAACGCCTGCACTACAAACACGAACAAAACAAGGAGGTTAATTGGAAATGGCTATATCGCGGAGTGTGAAAAAAGGTTGGTGGAAGGTCTGCGCGCTCCTGGTGGTTTTGTTGATTTCCGCTGCTGCCTGCAGTGGGGGACAGCAGCCGGTCGACGAAGGAAAGGGTGGTTCGCAAAGCAAGGGCAAGCTGGTCTTTGGCGTTACTCCTTGGACCAGTACCATTCCACCCACTTATGTGGCCAAGCACATTCTGGAGGATTTGGGTTACGAGGTGAAGCTGCAGGATGCCGAGGTGGGCGTGGTTTTCGCCGGTTTAGCCAAGGGTGACGTTGACATTTTTATGGACTCCTGGCTCCCGGACATGCATCGGGAGTTTATGGATCAGTACGGAGAAAAGATCGATGACGTTGCCGTGAGCTATCGGGAAGGGGTCCTGGGTTGGGTGGTGCCTGCCTATTCGCCGGCCAATTCCATTGCCGAACTGAACCAATACAAGGACAGATTCGGAGGCAAGGTTTACGGTATCGACGCCGGTGCGGGCATGATGAAGACCTCGAAGGCGATTATCGAAGCCTACGGTCTGGATTACGAGTTGGTCGACGGCAGCGAGCAGGCCATGCTCACCATGCTGGAGGACGCCTACAGTAACAAACGTGACATCGTTATATTGGGCTGGCGGCCGCACTGGAAGTTTGCCAAGTACGACCTGAAGTTCCTGGAGGATCCCAAAGGCTTTTGGAAGAGTTCTGAGGTTCACGTCCTAGTGCACAAGGGGCTTGACCAGAAGGCTCCGGAGGCTTACGCCTTTCTCAAGAACTGGCGAATACCTATTGAGGATGTGGAAGATATGATCCTTAGACTAGAGCTGGAAAGCGCCGATCCGACGCAGCTTGCGGCCGATTGGGTAGAGAATAACCAGGAGAAGGTGGAGGCCATGCTGAAAGACGTAAAATAGCCGGCGGCTTTTTCCTCGGCTACTTTGGTTCGATGTTCGAGCGCGGGACCATGCAGGCGCTACCTTTGTTCATCGGGGGCATCGCCGGACTGGTAGCCGCCCGTGACCGCGCCTTTCACCGTGGCACCCGTTATCGCTGGCTGGTATTGCACGGATCTGTAGTCTGGGTAGGCACAGAACTGATCCGGGGCGTGATTCCCGTTTGGGGTACCTGGGGTTTTGGGGCAACCGGCAGGCGAAGATGTTGGCCGGGCGTCAGCCCGGGGTGAAGGTACAGGGCGGGATTGCAGGAAATCAGCCTTTCCAGACGGTAGCCGCCCGCGACGGGACGAAGCTGGAGTACGTCTGTGCCGACGGGTATCTCTACCAACCGGCCGACCTGCTCCCATCCGGCCAGCACCGTTTCCGAAGGGATTGGGGTGTAAAGGACGCACGGTGCGGTATTATCCAGCCAGGCATACACGATGGTGCCTGCCTCCGTTTCTTTCTTCCGTTGCAACCCGGGCTTCGCCCAAACACGGTCGGATCGAGTTTGGAGGTGGCGAGGCCCAGCCGGGTCGGCAGCGGCGTGCGCCGATCCCGAGCGCAGACCATCTCCTAGTGCATGGCCTTGCGTGCGGCGATCAACTCCTGCAACTTGGCCACCGCCTGGGCAAGCCCGCCCACCTGGTCGATCAGCCCCACCTCTACCGCATCCCGGCCCACCAGCACCGTCCCTATATCCCGGGCCAACTCGCCGGAGCGGAACATCAACTCCCGGAACTTGGCCTCGCTGATGCGGGAATGCTCGGCTACGAAGCGCACCACCCGGTCCTGCATCTTGTCCAAGTAGTCAAAGGTCTGGGGTACGCCGATCACCAGCCCGGTAAGCCTGATGGGGTGAATGGTCATGGTGGCAGTTTCGGCAATGAAGGAGTAGTCCGTGGCCGTGGCCACGGGGACGCCGATGCTGTGCCCGCCGCCCAGGACCAGGGAAACCTTAGGCTTGGAAATGCTGGCCACCATCTCGGCAATGGCCAGCCCCGCCTCCACGTCACCCCCGACGGTGTTGAGAACCACCAGCAGGCCTTCTACCGCCGGGTTTTGCTCAATGGCAACCAGTTGCGGGATCACATGTTCGTACTTAGTGGTCTTATTCTGGGGAGGCATTACCATGTGCCCCTCTATCTGGCCGATTATGGGGAGCACAAAGATATTGCTCTGGTAATCGGCTACTCCGGTTTGTCCCAATTCCTTAAGACTCGGGAGCCGGGTAGTGGCCGCAGGGTCGGAAGCAGGCTCACCGGTTGACGGTTGGGCCAGGAGAGAACGAAAGCCGAGCTGATGGGGACCGGACTGGCAAAACGGCATTACCGTCGGGCCTCCTTTCTCCCTATAGTCTTAGATCAATTGCTTGCTCCGATACCAGGCTAAAGCAGGTATTGTTCGTAAGCCCGACGAACCATAAACCTATATGGAAGGAAAAGGAACGGCAAGGTGGTCTGCCTGGACGCCGGATTCGGGGAAAGGCGTCCGGTGCTGAGGAGGCTGAAAGCCGGGTTATCCCCGGTTTCCGAATGCCGGGGCGATCTCATCTAGTACATTGGCTCCCGACCAGGCGTATTCACGGGTGCAGCCGGATGCCGGGGGCTGGCCTCGGGATGCCAGTAGTGGTATTATCATGACGGCAGGATCGTGTCGAGGAGGGGTGGCGGTGAACGCCGGTCAGGCGTTGGTGCTGGGGTTGGTGCAGGGTCTCACCGAGTTCTTGCCCATCAGCAGCTCGGGGCACCTGGTTATCTTCCAGGAGTGGTTGGGAGTGGGTACCCCGGGCCTTCTATTTGAGGTTATGGTACACTTCGGTACCCTGCTGGCCGTGGTAGCCGCCTTTTGGAGGGATATCCTCGATATCCTTCGCCGCCCCTGGCACAAGATGCTGGTCCTGATCCTGGTGGGTACGGTTCCTGCCGGCCTGATGGGGTTGCTGTTGGAGCCCGTATTCAGCGCCGCCTTCGAGTCGCTGTTCGTGGTGGGAGCGGCGCTTCTGGTTACCGGGCTGCTGCTCTGGTGGGCGGGACGGAGGCCTCCCGGCCGGAAAGGACTTGCCACCACCAGCCTTCTCGATGCTCTGGCCGTGGGCTTCGGGCAGGGTCTTGCCATTACCCCAGGGCTCTCCCGGTCGGGTACTACCATTGCCTTCGCGTTGCTTCGGGGGATGGAACGGCAGATGGCTTTCCGGTATTCGTTCCTGCTTTCCATTCCGGCGGTCCTGGGGGCCAACCTGTGGGAAGCCAGATCCCTGGCCGGAGAAGTAGGGGGTATAGGGATTCCCCCAACCTACTGGTTGGCGGTGGGGGTAGCGGCCATAAGCGGCTACGTAGCCATTCGTTTCCTGCTTGCGGTGCTAACCCACGGGCGTCTCTACTGTTTCTCATACTACTGCTGGCTTCTGGGTGGGGCGGTGCTGCTCTCCGGGGCGGCCCTGGCCTAGCCGGGAGGTGCTTTACGTGGGTGGCGGGCATACCAAACCCCAGACCGTACCCAAGAACCGACGCTACGAGATCGCGGGGGTCTTGCTGCTTACCCTGGCGCTGCTGGCCATGGCCGGCCTGGTACTGGGCCCGGACCATCCCTGGCTGGCCCACCGCTTGGGCTTTGCCGGGAAAGTTTTGGAGGAAGCGCTCAGGAGCCTCGCGGGCCGAGGACGCTTCGGCATCCCCTTGCTGTTAAGCCTGCTGGCCGTGAAGGTCATGCGCGAACGGGAGTCGCTGCGTTTCTCCGGCCGGGATTGGGGATTGGTGATCGGTTACCTGGTGCTTCTTACCGGCTTGCATCTCCCCTGGGCGCAGGACAACCCCATGATCCCGGGCCAGGAAGGCCAGGGAGGCGGAACCTTGGGGGCGGTGCTGGTGTTGATGTTGGTCAAGGCGTTCGGTCAATTGGGCACCTATATGGTGCTGGCCGCTTTAGGATTGGTCTCCTTTCTCCTGGTCACGGATCTCTCCCTGGTGGAGGGGGCCGGCGCGGTGGGGCGCCGGGTAAGGAGCGTCGGTCCGCGTCTGCGTACGCGGCTGGAGCAGTTCCTGTTCGAGGAGGAAAAGGGAGAGGGCGAGGCAGAGGAACCCTCTCGCTCGAGATCTTCCGGGCAGGAACCCCCACAGACCGGGCAGCGGGCCAGGGTGAAGGGCAGGCCCGGCGCTCCACCGGTCCGGACGGTCGAGGCGCCGCCGGTAGAGCCGGCGGCAGAGGATCGCGAGGAAGAAACCCCCTTGGTGGTACGGGCGGAACCGACGGTTAGGCCCGAACCGCAGGAGGAATTGCCGGAGGCCGAGGATGAACCCTTCCTGCTGCCGCCGCTCTCACTTCTGCGCCGGGCATCCAAGGCCCGAAACCTGCCCTTGAGCAAGGAAATATACGAGAAGGCGCAACTCCTGGAGCAGACGTTAGAAAATTTCGGGGTGAGCGTCAAAGTTACCCAGATAAGCTGCGGTCCCACGGTTACGCGCTACGAGGTTCAACCCGCGCCGGGGGTTAAGGTGAGCCGCATAATCAGCCTGGGGGACGACATTGCCCTGAGTCTGGCTGCCGGCGGTGTACGCATCGAGGCCCCGATTCCGGGCAAGGCGGCGATAGGGATTGAGGTTCCCAACCGGGAGGTCGCGGTAGTGCATCTCCGGGAAGTGTTGGAATCTCAGGAGTTCCAGCAGTCTACCTCCAAGCTCACCATTGCGCTGGGCAAGGACATCGCCGGCCGGCCGGTAGTGGCGGACCTGGCCAAGATGCCCCACCTGCTGATTGCCGGAGCCACCGGGTCGGGCAAGAGCGTGTGCCTGAACGGCCTGATCTGCAGCCTGCTGTACAAGGCCAGGCCCACGGAGCTGAAGTTCATGCTGATAGACCCCAAGATGGTCGAACTGACGGGTTACAACGGGATTCCGCATCTGCTTACCTCGGTAGTGACGGATGCCAAGAAAGCCGCCGCCGCCCTGCGCTGGATGACGACGGAAATGGACAACCGCTATGCCCGCTTTGCCGCCGCCGGGGTGCGCGATCTCCGGCGGTATAACCGGGCCCAGCGATTGACCGGTCGCAAGCCGCTGTCTTATATTGTGGTAATAATAGACGAGTTGGCCGAACTCATGATGGTCGCACCGGCCGAGGTGGAAGACTCTATCTGCCGCCTGGCCCAGAAGGCCCGGGCCGCCGGGATCCACCTGGTGGTGGCCACCCAGCGGCCCTCGGTGGACGTAATAACCGGGCTGATAAAGGCCAACATCCCCTCCCGCATTGCCTTCGCCGTTTCCTCTCAGACCGATTCCCGGACCATTCTGGACCTGGGAGGAGCGGAGAAACTCATCGGCCGGGGTGATATGCTCTTCTTCCCGGTGGGAGCGGTAAAACCCATACGGGTGCAGGGCGCCTACGTGTCCGACCGGGAGGTCCAGAACGTAGTGAACTTCCTGCGCCAGCAGACCCTTCCCGAGGTGACCGAGGAAATAGTCTTGCCCGAAACTCCGGAGACGGGTCGGCCGGAGGAGGAAGACGAACTCCTGCCCCAGGCGGTCAGGGTGCTTCTGGAAAGCGGCCAGGCTTCCATCTCCATGTTGCAGCGGCGGCTGCGCATAGGCTATGCCCGCGCTGCCCGGCTGATCGACATCATGGAAGCGCGGGGAATGGTGAGCGGGCAGGATGGAGCCAAGCCCCGCTCCCTGTTAATAGGCTGGGACGATTACTATCGCATGTTCGGGAAGGCTCAGGGATAATCGAATATAGATCAGATATAGAGATGAAAGTCCCGGAAGACCAAGGTGAGGTGGTAAGGGTGAAAAGCATTGGCAGGGTGCTGAGGGAGGCAAGAGATAGCCGAGGGATACCACTCGCCGAGGCGGAGAGGGCCACCAAGATCCGCTCCCGCTATCTAGAGGCCCTGGAAGCGGATGACCTCTCCTCTTTGCCCGGCCGGACCTATGCCTTGGGTTTTCTACGCAGCTACGCGCGTTACCTGGGACTGGACGCCGACACCGTAGCTTCTTTGGTGGAGGAGTTCAAGCGAATCTGGCCACCGGAGGCAACCGAGGAACCGGAATACGCGTTGAAGGTTCCGGCACCCCGGCGGAGGGCGCGGAACGGCAAGCGCAGAAACGGAGCCATTGTCCTAGTGGTGGCGGCGGTGGTGGTAATAGCCCTGCTTTTGCCCGGCCTGATCTTTGGACCCCCTCCTGCGCAGCCCCCTGCGCCGGCTCCCAGTATTCCGAACCACACGCCGGAACCGGCGCCCGAACCGTCACCCGAGCCTGCGCCTGAGCCCACCCCTGCCGGGGTAGAATTGGAGATAACGGCCGACAAGGGGCCGAGTTGGTTGGAGGTGACGGTGGACGGCGAGCCGGCCTACCGGGGGCTGTTGGCTCAGGGGCGGGAGATATCCTTTTCCGGGAGAACCAGCATAGCGGTCAAGTTCGGCGACGCCGGGGCGGTAAGCGTAAGGCTCAACGGCCAACTTCTGGGTCCTATGGGTAATCGGGGCCAGGTACTGAGGAGGGAGTTCAGGGCATCGACCGAGCCTTCATGAAGCCAAAGACTGCGGCTCCCGCCTGCCGGGTGGCAATCGTCAGCCTGGGCTGCGCCAAGAACCAGGTGGACACGGAAGTGATGCTGGCCTGCCTGGCTCAGGCCGGTTGCCAGCCCACTAATTCGCCGGCAGCAGCCGACGTGATCATAATCAATACCTGCGGTTTTGTAGAGGCGGCCAAGCGAGAGTCTATCGAGGCGGCCTTAAGAGCTCTAAAGCAGAGGAAAGCAGGCGCCAGGCTGATCCTGGCCGGCTGTCTGGCCCAGGGCTGGGGAGCAGAACTGGCCGAGGAGCTTCCGGAGGCAGACGCGATAGTTGGCCCGGGTTGGGCCGGGGAAATAACCACCATAGTTGATGAGGTGTTGGCCGGCCGCCGGGTGCTGGCTCTGCGGTCGGCCGGAGAATGGGAAAACGCGGCCTTGCCCCGCTTGCTGACCACCAGGCCCGGGAGTGCCTACCTGAAGATCGCCGAAGGCTGCAGCCACCGCTGTTCCTTCTGCGTGATCCCCCGTCTGAGAGGCCCCTACCGTAGCCGTCCCGAGGAGGTAATCCTGGAGGAAGCGGCGCAGCTGGTGGACTGCGGGGTTAGGGAGCTGGTGCTGGTGGCCCAGGATACGGCTGCCTGGGGCCTAGACCGCTACGGCGAGTTTCGTCTGCCTCAACTGATTCGACGTCTGTGCCGCTTGGAGGGTGTGCGCTGGGTCCGCCTCCTCTATCTATATCCCACCCGCGTGACGCCGGACCTGTTGACGGCCATAGCCGAGAACGAAAAGGTATGCCGCTATTTTGATCTTCCGCTTCAGCACGTTTCACCGCGCGTTCTTGCCCGCATGGGCCGGCCCTCCATGAACCGGGTCTGGCCGGTGCTCGAGCGTATCCGCCGGCTGATGCCGGAAGCCGTGCTGCGGAGCACTTTCATCGTCGGCTTTCCGGGAGAAACCGAGGAAGACTTTCGGCAGCTGCTTTCCTTCCTGGAAACCGTCCAACCGGACTGGGTAGGAGCCTTTACCTTTTCCCCCGAGGACGGCACTCCTGCCGCCCGTCTGCCGGAAACCGTACCGGAAGAAATCAAGAAGGAACGCTGGAGGAGGCTGCTGGCGCGGCAACGAGAGATCACTGCCGCCAGACTCGCCGCCTGGGTGGGCCGCAGGGTCGAGGTACTGGTGGAGAAAAACCTCGGCCCGGGGAGGTGCCAGGGGCGCACCCGAGGACAGGCTCCGGAAGTAGACGGTACGGTGCTGCTCCGGGGCGAGGCGCGGAACGGAGAAATCGTTCCCGCCACCATTACGGGTGTTCGCGGGTACGACCTTCTCGGCCAAACCGGCTAAACTTTCCCAGCCCCTCGGCCGCCCCGGTCGTGATATAATGACCGACAGGTTGGGGGGAAGGAAATTGGCGGTTATACGCTGGCCGGTAATACTCTTGGCCTTCGGCCTAACCCTGGCGATCCTCGCCGGAGCCTACCGCCTATACCAGGAATACGGGGTAGAGCATCCCCTGGAAAGACGGGTGGCGGCCACGGGTCTGGCAGAGGACGTCTCGTGGCAACCGGAGGAAAAGGAACTGGCGGTGCGGCTCCGGCCGGTCTCCGACCTGCGGGAGGCCTACGGAAGGTTGGAGGCCGCGGCCGGTCAGGGGGTCAGCTTGCGCGTGCTCGATCGGCCCAATGCCAAGTTAGAAGCTGTTTGCCGCCGGGTGGAACCCGCGCTGTACGAGGCGGCGGCACTGAACAGCTACGTCGCCCTGGCCGAGCGGGTGGAAGCTGAGGCCACCCGGGCGGGGCTGGACGGCTGGTCGGTTCAGGTGGACGAGCAGAGAATCTATCTCGCCCTCCGGGAGGGCGAAGCCTTTATTTACCGCATAGTAGCCCACCGTTGACCATACCCTCCGGGGCCAGACATTGCCAGCGCCACCGCCAACCTGCCCGTGCTATAATCGCGGTGCAGTTCGGCTTTACCCTGTCGGGCCTTGCGGGGTCCGAGCGGGAGGTCTACGGCGATGTTTCTGGAAATGGTTGTCGGCTCCGGCGCGGCATTCCTGGCCTTTCTCGCCTGGCAGGGGGTCAACGTGACTCCGGTGCTGGCGTTGATAGCGCTGGCAGTTCTTCTCTACTACCTGCTTGAACGGCGGGCGGAGCCGGTGACCTCGGCGGCAGGCGTGCGATCGGTGCCTACCAAGGTAACCTTCGAACACATCGGGGGTCAGGGGCCGGCCAAGAAGGAGCTTAAGGAGGCTCTGGACTTCATTCTCCGGGCCGAGGCGGTCAAGGCCATGGGGATCCGGCCTCTCAAAGGAATTCTTCTGGTGGGACCGCCGGGCACGGGTAAGACGCTGTTGGCCAAGGCCGCCGCCTCCTACACGGACGCCGTGTTCCTGGCCGCCAACGGGAGCGAGTTCGTGGAGGTATACGCCGGGGTGGGCGCCCAGCGCGTACGCAACCTGTTCCGGCAGGCCAGGAAGCTGGCCGCACGCACCGGCAAGAACCGGGCGGTCGTCTTTATCGACGAGATCGACGTGCTGGCGGCCAAACGCGGCACCTTTCAGGCCCACCAGGAATACGACCAGATGCTCACCCAACTCCTGGTAGAGATGGACGGCCTGCGTGCGGAGGACCGGACACAGCTTCTGGTCATCGCCGCCAGCAACCGCGTGGATCTTCTGGACCCGGCCCTTCTCCGTCCCGGCCGCTTCGACCGGGTAGTCCGCGTGGACCTGCCAGACCGGCAGGGAAGGCTGCAGATTCTCCAGTTGCACAGCCGCAACAAGCCCCTGTCTCCGGAGGTAGACCTGGAGGCCATCGCCCGGGAAACCTTCGGCTTCTCGGGGGCTCACCTGGAAAGCGTGGCCAACGAGGCGGCCATTCTCGCCTTGCGGCAGGGCTCACCGGTGATCGAACCCCGTCACTTCCGGGAGGCGGTGGATAAGGTCATGCTGGGCGAAAAGCTGGAGAGAAAGCCTACCCCTGAGGAGCTGTACCGCATAGCGGTTCACGAGAGCGGCCACGCCGTTGCCAGTGAACTCATCTTTCCCCAATCGGTTACCCAGGTTACCATTACTTCCCGGGGACAAGCCCTGGGCTATATCCGCCAGACGCCCGGCGACGATTTCTACCTCCTCACCAAGGAGTATCTGGAAGGCCGGATTCAGGTTCTCCTGGGCGGCCTGGTAGCCGAGGAAACGGTGCTGGGCAGTGGAAGCACCGGCGCGGCCGCGGACCTGCAGGAGGCCAGACGCCTGGCCAAGGAGTACGTGGAGGCCGGATTGTCCGATTTGGGGGCGGTTTCGCTGGAGGACCTGCCCCCGGTACTGAAGTACCGCGGTCTGGCAAGGGTGCTCGAAGAGCTCAAGCAGCGGGTGGCCGAGCGCCTGCGACCCTACGGCCCGGCGTTGGCCCGGCTGGCCCGTGAGTTGGTGCGGGAAGAGACCCTGTCCGGAGATCACCTGCGGCGTCTCTTGAGAGGAGAAAGCGAGGAAGGTTCGGGTGCCTAGACGGCCCTGGGTGGCGGACGTTCTGGCTGGCCTGCTGGGAGCCCTGGTGGTCGTGAACTTGCTGGGCGGTGCCTGCTTCCGGGTAGGCGCCTTTGAAGTGGGGATGGAGATAAGGCTGCCGGCCCGGCCGGAAACCAGGGTGGTGCTGCCGCCGGTAGGGAAGTTAGCGGCGACAAGCCACGCCGCACCGGTAAGACTGGAGTTCACCCTGGTAAACATAGACCTTGACCGGCTGCTGGAGCTCATACGTGGAGAGGATGAGGGCGGCTCAAGAGAGCTGCTCGGTGCGTTGCGTGAAGAAATAAGGCCCCGGCTATGGCATTACGGCGTTCGGGTGCTGGTGCTGGCCGGCCTGGGCGGAGCCGGGGCGATGCTGGTCCTCCGCCGCCGGCAGGCGTGGCCTTACCTGCGGGCGGTTATCGCCGGAGTGGCCTTCGTGGGGACGGTATTGGGATGGGCGGCGCTAACCTTTAACCAGGCCGCCTTTGCCGCCCCTCGATACGAAGGCGCCCTGCGGTACGCCCCCTGGGTGGTGACTCTGGCCCAGGAGGCTGCCGGTGACCTCGCGCGCCTGAATCGTCAGATGCAGGTCATGGGCCAGAATTTTGCCGAACTATCCCGGCGGTTGCGCCGGCTGGAGGAGGCCGCTCCCCTGGAGGGTGCCCTAAAGGTACTCCTGATTTCCGACCTTCACAATAATCCCACCGCCTACGGACTGATCGGCGAGGTCGCCTCCGGTTTCGAGGTGCAGGCGATAATTGATACCGGTGACGTCACCGACTACGGCACCCGCCTGGAAGGAAGCATTGTCGATAGATTGGGCCGCTTCGGGGTCCGGTACTATTTCGTCCCCGGCAATCACGACTCGCCGGCGGTGATAGAGGAGATGGCCCGCCTGCCCGGCGTTCGCGTGCTGACGGCCGATCTGGTATCCATAGAGGGCCTCAGGGTGTTGGGATTCGCCGATCCGGCGGCACTAAGAGCGGAAACGGTGAAGAATGCCGGCGGGGACCTGGCCCGGGCGGCCGAGGAACTGGATCGGCTGGTACAGGCCCAAGATCGCCCCCCCGAGGCGGTGGCGGTACACAACCCCGCGATGGCAGAGGCACTTGCCGGAAAGGTCCCGGTAGTTTTGTTCGGCCACACCCACCGCCAGGAGATTGCCGTCCGGAAGGGAACTCTATTCATATCCGCCGGATCTACCGGGGCGGAAGGAGTGAGGGGGCTTCTGGGAACCGAGCCCGGCGTCTATTCCCTCGCGGTGCTGTACTGGAAATCCCAGGGCTCCGGTTGGTACCTTGCCGGGGTCGACTGGCTACGGGTTCCGGCCGGCGAGCACCGTCTGGTCCTGGAGCGACAGATCCTCTCCGCGCCCGAGCGGGAGCCGGCGGTGCCAGCAGCCGGGGAATCGAACGGGTGATGTTCCCCGCGAAGTACGCCGGACCAACGGCGCCTGACCGGTGGGCGGGCGAAAAGTTCCGGATGCCGAGGGAGGGCGAAAGCGATGCGGCTCTTTGCGGCCGTGGAACTGCTGCCGGAGCTCAGGCAGGCCTTGAGGAAGCTGGTGGGCCGTCTGGCAATGTCGCAGGCGGATGTGAAGTGGGTAGAAGGTGAAAACTTCCACCTTACGCTCCTATTCCTGGGAGAAGTGGATAGGGAGTTGCTGCCTGAGCTTAGTCGGGCGCTGGCCGAGGCCGCCCGGGGCGTTCCCGCTTTTCACCTGAGGTTGGAAGGCCTCGGCACCTTTCCCGGCCCGGGGCGGCCGCGTGTGATCTGGGTGGGCGCAGACGGCGGCGGAGAGTTGGGCCGGCTTCAGAGCCGGGTGGTCGAGCAGGCAGGGCCTTTTGCCGAGCGACCGCCGGAGCGTACGCCTTTCCACCCCCATATCACCCTGGGGAGGGTACGCTCGCCTCGTGGCCTGGCAGGGCTAAAGGCTCTTCTAGAGGAATACCGGGAGGAGAAGGTTGGGGTACAGGAGGTTTCGGGCTTTTCGTTGGTCGAGAGCCGGCTTTACCGGAGCGGGCCGGTGTACACCACCGTCGACCATTTCTGGTTGGAACGGGCGTAGAGCGCTTTGGTAACCAGGGCTACCTTCGCCGGGTTATCCCCGGTTGCGGGCTGGCAAGCGGTACCGGGTGCTTCTGAGTACATTGGCACCTTGCCGGATGCCCCGGAGGCGGGCCGCAGGCCGTGGACGGCCGAGGCGGCGGGGCGCCACGGTCGGCGCCTCCGCCGCCCGCCGGAGGGCGAAGCCCAAGCCCTAGTAGGTCGGCAAGATAACAGTGCGAACGGGGAGCACCCGGTACCGCCCGTGGGAAAGTGGGGATCCACCAGGCTGCCTCGCCGAGGGATCCCCACTTTTTCGAGGGGAGTGCTGGTTTTGCCCGAGTACCTAAAGCGTGCCGGGTACCGAACTAGGTGAGAGCGAGCGCGGAGGCCGGTCGGAGGCCAAGGATGGCCGGAGCCGCGCCGGCGCCATGGACGGGTTCTTGCGCGGGAAGCCGGCCGAAGCGCGAAGGTCGAACCCTAGTTTGGTCGGCTAAGCGACCGGTACGAGGGGCAAACCAGCACTGCCCCGAACGCCGTTGACACCTTTTAGCAGGGTAGGATATAATCCGAGCGGGTTCAATCCGTGCCGGGTAGGGGGATGAAGGTGCTGGATAAAGAAAAATCGTTAGAGGCCGCCCTCCAGCAAATCGAGAGACAGTTTGGAAAAGGTTCCATCATGCGGTTAGGCGACGCCGGCGCCATGTTTACCGTGGACGTAATACCCACCGGAGCCATTTCTCTGGATCTGGCCCTGGGTGTGGGTGGAGTACCACGGGGCAGGATCGTTGAGATCTACGGACCGGAATCTTCGGGGAAGACCACCGTCGCCCTGCACATCGTGGCAGAGGCCCAAAAGTTGGGCGGCACCGCCGCCTTTATTGATGCGGAGCATGCCCTCGACCCTTCCTACGCCCGGAACCTGGGGGTAGACGTGGACAACCTTCTGGTCAGCCAGCCCGATACCGGCGAGCAGGCCCTGGAGATCGCCGAAACCCTGGTTCGCAGCGGTGCCGTAGACGTGGTGGTCATCGATTCCGTCGCCGCTTTGGTGCCCCGGGCGGAGCTGGAAGGTGAAATGGGGGACGCCTACGTGGGCCTGCAGGCGCGGCTCATGTCTCAGGCCCTCCGCAAGCTGGCAGGGGCCATCAGCAAGTCCCGTACGGTTGCCATCTTTATCAACCAATTGCGGGAGAAAGTAGGCGTGATGTTCGGCAGCCCGGAGACTACGCCCGGCGGCCGGGCTCTAAAGTTTTACGCCTCGGTGCGCCTGGAAGTGAGAAAGGTAGACGTGGTCAAGCAAGGCACGGACACCGTGGGTAGCCGCACCCGGGTTAAGGTGGTCAAGAACAAGGTGGCACCTCCTTTCCGTCAGGCGGACTTCGACATAATCTACGGGGAGGGTATTTCCCGGGAAGGCTGCATACTGGACCTGGCGGTGGAGAGGCAGGTAGTGCAGAAGAGCGGTGCCTGGTATGCCTACGGCGAGGAACGCCTGGGACAGGGCCGGGAAAATGCCAAAGAGTATCTCAAGGAGCACCCGGAGGTGTCCAGGGCCATTGAGGAACAAATCCTCAGCCTCCTCAACCTGCGGCAGCCGCGTCGCCCTCCGGAAGCGTGAGCCCCTGCAATTCGAGGAAGCCCTGCGCTTAGCCGTGCGCTGGCTGGGCCGCCGGGACCGGCCCGGAGGAGAACTGGAGCGGAAGCTGTGCGAGAAGGGTGCCGACCAGGCAGTGGCCGCCCGGGTCGTAGAGCATCTCCGGGAGCGGGGATGGCTCGACGACGCGGGCTGGGCCGAGAGATGGATAGCTGCGCACCTGGAAAGAGGGTGGGGCCGGCACCGGCTGGTGGGAGGGCTGCTCGGGCGGGGTTTCTCCCGGGCCGAGGCCGAGGAGTTGGTGGCGCGCCTGGTCGGCCGGGAAACCGAGGTGCGGGAAGGTCTCAGGGTTCTGCAGCGAAGGTGGAGGCCTCCGGAAGGCGGAAACCGCTGGGCGTCCGCATCCTCGTTTCTTAGGCGCCGCGGTTTTAGCGGAGAGAGCCTTGCCGCGCTGAAGAAGAGGCTCGAAACCGAAGGGTGGGCCGACCTTGACAACCCGGAAGAGGGGGAATAGAATACAGCCAGGAAACGAGGTAGGCTCCTGCCAGCGTTTTGGCCAGGACAACCGGAGGTAGAAAACGGCAAAGCGGAATGTAGTCTTCAGGGCCGAGTTTCTACTCGGCCTTTTACTTCAAGGGGGTGAAAACGCATCGGCAATATCTGGCTATTACTCGGTGCAGGTATACTCCTGCTACTCGCCGGAACTCTGATCGGTTACTGGCTGAGGAAACGGCTTGCCGAGGCACAAATAGCTTCTGCAGAAGCCGAAGCCCAAAAGATCCTCCAGGAAGCAGTAAGGGAAGCCGAAGCCAAGAAGCGCGAGGCGGTACTCGAGGCCAAGGAAGAGGTCCAAAAGTTGCGCTCCGAGCTGGACAGGGAGGTCCGGGAACGTCGGAGCGAACTGCAACGGCTGGAGCGCCGCCTGGTGCAGAAAGAAGAAAGCCTGGAGCGCAAGACCGAGTCCATAGAGCGCAAGGAAGCGGCATTACAGCGTAAGGAGCAAGAGGTAGAAAGCCTCAGGGCAAAGCTGGAAGAAACCTATCGCCGTCAGTTGAGCGAGCTGGAGCGGGTGGCCAATCTCACCTACGATGAGGCCAAGGAGTTGCTCCTGGCCCGCGTGGAGGAAGAGATCAGGCACGAAACCGCCAACCTGGTTCGAGAACTGGAGGCCCGCGCCAAGGAAGAGGCGGAGAAGAGAGCCCGGGAAATAATAACCCAGGCCATTCAGCGCTGCGCCGCGGACCACGTGGCCGAGACAACCGTATCGGTAGTGAGCCTGCCCAACGACGAGATGAAGGGGCGGATAATCGGGCGGGAAGGCCGGAACATCCGCACCCTGGAGACCCTAACCGGCATAGACTTGATCATCGATGATACGCCAGAGGCGGTGATCCTTTCGGGGTTCGATCCCATCCGGCGGGAAGTCGCCCGGTTGGCCCTGGAAAAACTCATTGCCGACGGACGCATACATCCCGCCCGCATCGAAGAGATGGTCGAACGGGCGCAGAAGGAACTGGAACAGAAGATCAGGGAGGAAGGGGAGCAGGCCGCGATCAAGGTAGGTATCCAGGGCCTGCATCCGGAACTCATCCGGCTGTTGGGAAGGCTTAAATATCGTACGAGTTACGGTCAGAACGTGCTCCAGCACTCGATCGAGGTCGCTCAGCTGGCTGCGGCCATGGCGGCCGAGCTGGGAGCGGACGTGCAGTTGGCCAAGAGGGCAGGCCTGCTGCACGACCTAGGCAAGGCCGTAGACCACGAGGTGGAAGGACCCCACGTGACCGTGGGTGTGGACCTGGCCAAGAAATATCGGGAAAGCCCGGAAGTGGTGCACGCCATCGCCGCCCACCACGGGGACGTCGAGCCGCGTACGGTTGAGGCGGTCCTGGTTCAGGCCGCGGATGCCGTGTCTGCCGCCCGGCCGGGGGCCCGGCGAGAGACACTGGAGGCCTACATCAAGCGGCTGGAGAAGCTGGAAGAAATCGCGGATTCCTTTGACGGCGTGGAAAAGGCCTATGCTATTCAGGCCGGGCGCGAGGTGCGCATCATGGTCAAGCCGGAGAAGGTAAATGATCAGGAGGCGGTGCTGCTCGCCCGGGATATAGTCAAAAAGATCGAGACCGAGTTGGAGTATCCGGGGCAAATAAAGATAACGGTGATCCGAGAAACGCGAGCGGTTGACTACGCCAAATAGGGCGGCCGCAAGAGAGGATCGGCGCGGGGCAGGAGGATTCACCTGCCCCGCGCCGAACTAACCCCAGTATCGGCCCTGTCCGGTCAGGTCGGTAAAGGTAGGTGAGGGTTGGTGAATAGTCCCGGTCAGACGGACGCTACTTCCGAAAGCGTCGGGCTGCTTATTTCCCTCCTGGTGCGCTACCCCGAAGTGGCGAGCATCAACTACGAGCCCAAGACTCACGCCTTGAAGTTCACCTTCATACTTAAAGAGGTCCTCTCACCGGAAAGGCTCCGGCAGCTCGAGCGGAGGTTTGCCGAGTGCCTGGAGGCCCTGGCGTACTTAACCAAGCGAAAGTGTCGCCTGGCCAGCCTGGAGGCCAGCGTTCACGAGAACCTTACCTTCCTGGAAGTCAGACGGGATATGGCCTCGCTTACCGAAGAAGAGATTTCTCTCCTGATCGGTCTGCTGCGCCAGGAATTCGGAAACTCTCTGGTAAGGGAGCAGAACGACCCCACGCTGGAAGAGGAACTCCTGGCCGAGGAGGATCTGATCAGCCATATGCTGGAAAACGTGAGGGAGAAAGTTCCCGATAAGCGCCTTATCGCCTTCCGCGAGGAGGGCAAGGTGCTGGTGTTTGCCAACCGAAATCGGCTATAAGGTGGCCCTGGCAGCGGTGCGATTCGTGGTCATCGGCGATATCGTGGGTCGGCCGGGGAGGCGGGCACTGCGCAGGCTCCTACCCGGCCTACTGCACGAGACCGGGGCGGAAATGGTCATCGCCAACGGCGAGAATGCCGCCGGGGGTAACGGTATTACCCGGGCCGTGGCGGCGGAGCTGTTCGGAGCCGGGGTGGACGTGATCACCACCGGGAATCACGTGTGGGACCAGAAGGAAGCCCTGGAGCTTCTGGACGAGGAGGCGCGCATTCTGCGGCCGGCCAACTATCCGGCAGGGACGCCGGGACAGGGGTGGCAGGTTTACCGTACCCGCAGCGGCCGGGCGGTGGCGATAGTCAATCTCGCCGGTCGGGTGTTTCAGGCAGATCTGGACTGTCCCTTCCGCCTCGCACACGCGCTGGTGGAGGAGATCCGGCCGCGTACCCCGATCATACTGATCGATTTTCACGCGGAAGCCACCTCGGAAAAGCAGGCCTTTGCCTGGTACATGGACGGCCGGGTAAGTGCGGTCGTGGGTACGCACACGCACGTTCAGACCAGCGACGCCCGCGTTCTGCCCGGCGGTACGGCCTACATTACCGACCTGGGCATGACCGGGCCGCGGGATTCGGTCATCGGCGTGAAGAAGGAACTCGTAATCCGGAAGTTCCTGACCCAGATGCCGGTGAGGTTCGAGGTGGCGGGTGGTGCGGTGCAAATGGACGGGGTGGTAATAGACGTGGACGCGGAAACCGGGCGGGCGCTGGACATCAGGGCGGTGAGGTGCCTTTTGGAGGCGGGAGAGGATTCCGGTTAAAAAAGTTTTATTGCCGGAAGGAATTTAGTAAAATTACGAGAATATACACATTCACCACTACACTCTATTCCTGGGGAGGTCAAGTATGGACGTCCTGAAGGTTTCGGCAAAATCTAATCCCAACGCGGTGGCCGGCGCATTGGCCGCGGTATTGCGGGAAAAGGGTGGGGCGGAGATCCAGGCTATCGGGGCCGGAGCCATAAATCAGGCCGTGAAAGCGGTGGCCATTGCCCGTGGTTTTGTGGCCCCGGGCGGACTAGATCTGATCTGCATCCCGGCCTTTACCGACATCCAGATCGACGGCGAAGAGAGAACGGCCATCAAGTTTATCGTGGAGCCCAGGTAGTTTTCTCCACCCGGGCAACCGTTTGTTGAGTCCGAGAGCAGAAGGCCTGTTGGCCTCTTAGGGCGGAAACAGGCCTTTTGCTTTGCGTCTTATCTCTTCTTAATAAGGATACGGGGAGGTAGCCGGCCTTGGAGCAAAGATGGGTGGAGGCCGCAGAACGGCTGCACGGAATTTACCCGGTGGTGGACGCCCATTGCGATACCGTGCTGCGCTGGATTCAGGGCGAGAGCCTGGTTTCCGCTCCTTCCGGTCAGGTCGACCTGGGCCGCCTGCGCCAAGGAGGCGTGAGGCTCGTCTTTTGCGCCCTATTCGTGGAGAGGACTTATCCCCCCGGCAGCCGCCTGCTGCGGGCTCTGCAGCTGCTGGATCGTTTTTGGCAGGAATACGAACGCCACCCCCGGGACCTGCTCCTCATTCAGAGCCGCGGCGATCTGCGAGACCTGGGGACGGATTCCCGCATAGGAGTGCTGCTCACCCTAGAAGGGGGGGAGGCGCTGGAGGAAGAGCTGGCAGTCCTGCGCCAGTTTTACCGGCTGGGCCTGCGAGGGCTGGGGCTAACCTGGAACCAACGCAACGCCCTGGCCGGCGGGGTGGCGGAGCAGCGCGCGCCGGGGCTCAGCGACTTCGGGGCGGAGGTGCTGAGAGAATTGAACCGGCTGGGCATGGTAGTGGATGTGGCCCATCTGAGCGAGCGTGCTTTCTGGGAGGTCATGGAGATGAGCCGGGGCCCGGTGGTGGCCACCCACGCCAACGTCTATCGCCTCTGCCCCCACCCACGTAACCTTAGGGATGCCCAGCTTAAGGCCCTGGCGTCCAGCGGAGGAGTGATAGGCGTTACCTTTGTCCCCGGCTTTGTGGATCGCGACGCGCCCTCCCTGGATCGCCTGGTAGATCACCTGGAGTACCTGTGCTCGCTGGTCGGGGTGGAGGCCGTGGGCCTGGGCAGTGATTTTGACGGCGCCGAGGACCGCCTGCCGGGCTTGGAGGATGCGGGCTGCCTGCCCAGGCTCACCGCCCGGCTTTTGGCCCGGGGCTTTCGCGAGGAAGACGTGGCCAGGGTCCTGGGAGGAAACTGGCTGGCCCTGCTCGAAAGAGTATTACCCTAGAGGAAGTGAGAACGGTTGGAATGCGATCTTCACGTGCATACTCGGGCCTCGGACGGAGCCTTGACGCCGGAAGAGGTGGTAAGCCGGGCCGGGGAAGTGGGACTAAAGGCGGTGGCGATAACCGATCACGACACCACCGCCGGAGTGGAAGCGGCCCTTGAGGCGGGCAGGAAGCTGGGGATACTCGTCGTCCCCGGCATCGAGATAAGCACCGAATGGCGGGAGGAAGAAGTCCACGTCCTGGGTTACTGGCTGGACTACCGCCACCCCTGGCTGCAGCAAAGGCTCGCCCGGCGGCGGGAGGGTCGGCTGCGCCGGGCCCGCAAGATAGTGCAGCGCCTATCGGAATTCGGGCTGGAAATAAGCTGGGACCGGGTGCTGGATCTGGCGGGCGGGGCGGCGATAGGCCGACCCCACATCGCCATGGCCATGGTGGAGAAGGGCTACGCCGCCAGCCTGGAGGAAGCCTTCAGACGGTATCTGGACCGGGGGGCTCCGGGCTACGTGCCGCGTACGCCCCTGAGCCCCGCCGAGGCCGCAGATATTGTGCGGCGGGCGGGCGGGGCTCCGGTCTTGGCCCACCCCGGGCTTCTGAAGAAGAGGGAAATACTTGTCGAGCTGCTGGAGATCGACCTGGTGGGCCTGGAGGTGTACTATCCCGGTCACGACGCCGAGACCACGGCCTGGCTGGAGAAGGTGGCCGTAGAGCGGGGGCTTCTCCTCACCGGAGGTTCGGACTTTCACGGTTACGGGGGCGAAGGCTACGCCGAACTGGGTGCAACCGGGGTCTCCCTGGAAGTGCCGGAGGCCCTGAGGGCGGCAGCCCTCCGGGACCGGGAGGGCAGGCAGGCCTAGGCCTGATGCCGCTGCTCTCCTCGGGGGCCTTGGCGATCCCCGGTCTGCCTTGCCGGAGGTTGGCGTTCCCCCCGCCGACCGGCGAGGCTTTAGGTGCTCGGTGAAACCCGGGCGGCCGGCGACAAGTGGGGCAACTGGATCGGGACGCTCGGTGACAGGAGGGAAGTAGGGATCGGTAACGCGCGCGCCGAATTGGTCTTGGTGACCGGCGGAGCTGGGAGCGGCCGGCACGCGCTGGCCGGGAAGCTGGCGGCGGAGCTGGGAGCGGCCGTCTTGCACCTTTGCGTTGAACGGTCGATTGAAAAGGCCCCGCCCCCGCCGCGGTTGGAGAACGGGGCAGGCACACGGCAGGTGCGCGCCGAGTCTCTCCTGGAGACCCTGAAGCAATGGGAGGTCGGCGGGGAGGCCGTAGTGCTGGACGACCTGGCAAACTGGGTGGCGGCCCGGCTGGAAGTGTCGGGCTCCCGCGGCGGGTCGATGCCTTCGGGTTCGGAGGCGGTTCTTCGCGAAACGGAACTCCTTCTCGATACCCTCCGGCGTCGCCACCTTGCGACGGTGGCCCTGACCCGCGAGGTCGGGTGGGATGTGGTGCCGGACCGGCTGGAGGATCGGCTTTACCGGGATACTCTGGGCTGGGTAAACCAGGCCTGGGCCCGGACGGCGGATGCGGTCTGGCTCACCGTGGCCGGAGTGCCTTTTCGCCTGAAGTAAGCCCTGGAAAGGGGAAGCAGAGCTGGGCGGCCTGGAGCGAACGGTCGTTATATGGCTGGCGGTGCTCCTGGACTGGGCCATCGGTGATCCCCGGTGGCGGGTGCATCCGGTGCGCCTCATGGGACAGGTGATCGCAGCCCTGGAGAGGCCGGCCCGGTTTGTCGGCCGGCGACCCTGGTCCCTGCGCCTGGCCGGCGGACTGACGGTGGCGGTAGTGGTCGGAGGTTCGTACCTGCTGCCGTGGTGGTTCCTCCAGTGGCTGATGTCAAGACATAGTTGGCTGGCGTTGGTTTTGGAGGCAACACTTATTGCCGGAGCGGTGGCCGCCCGCAGTCTGGGCGAGGCGGCCACCGCAGTTTACCAACGTCTGGCGGCCGGGGACCTGCCCGGAGCCAGGATTGCCGTTTCCGAGTTGGTGGCCAGGGATACGGAACACCTGACTCCGGAGGAAGTGGTCCGGGCGGCGGTAGAAACGGTGGCGGAAAACACGGTGGACGGTGTGACCGCTCCCTTCTTCTACGCCCTCCTGGGGGGAGCCCCTCTGGCCCTCGCCTACCGCGCGGTAAACACGTTGGATTCTATGTGGGGCTACCGCGACGAACGCTACCGGGACCTGGGCTGGTGCGCGGCCAAACTCGACGATCTGGCCAATTATCTGCCCGCCCGCCTCACCGGCTTGCTGCTCTGTCTGCTCGCGGGCCTTGGGGGTTTTTCGGGCAAGAGGGCCTGGGAGGTTCTCCGGAGGGACGCGCGCCGGCACCCAAGCCCCAACAGCGGCTTCCCCGAGGCGGCGGTGGCAGGCGCTCTGGGAATACGGCTGGGCGGCGTCAATCGTTACCGGGGCAAGGAGGAATTTCGGCCTTACCTCGGTGAACCCTTGGAACCGCCGGACAAGGCGCACATTCTGAAGGCCGTACGGCTGATGTGCCGGACCGCCTTGTGCTTTCCGGCGGCGGGCACCGCGCTCTTGCTGTTGTTCCGGTAGGAGCCACCGACGGGTACTTCTAGGAGGAAATGTGAACCACGTGCTTCGGGAAATAGGGCGTCTTCGTCTGGCACTCGCCTTTCTTACCCGGTTGCCGGTCGGAGGCAGCCGGTGGTCGCCGGGAGACTACCGGGGAAGTCTGCTCTGGTTTCCCGTGGTAGGCGCGGCGATAGGTCTGCTCCAGGGAACCGTTGCCTGGGCGGCGGCGCGGTTTCTGCCCGCGCCGGTGGCGGCAGCCTTGACCGTGGCGGCCGGCGTGCTCTTGAGCGGGGGACTGCACCTGGACGGTCTGATGGACACTGCCGACGGGCTGGCCAGCGGTCGCCCGCCCCGGGAGGCCCTGGAGGTCATGAGAGATAGCGCGGTGGGGGCGTACGGCATAATGGCAGTCTGTCTGGTACTTCTGCTCCAGTATTCAGCCGCCCTCTCGCTCCTCAACCTGGACTACTCGCTCCTTGCCGGTATATATACCTCCATAGTCACCCTTTCCCGGGCCTCACTGGTTAGTGCGATTTGCCTTCACCCGTACGCCCGCTCCCAGGGTTTGGGCAGCGCCTTCCGGGGGTCAGGGAAAAGAGAGGCGGTCGGGGCATGGGTCACTTCGGCGCTGGTATGCGTGGCCCTGTGTCGCCGGTGGGGACCGGTGCTCTTGGCCGGCTCGCTGGCGCTGGCCCTGACATACGGCTTCCGTATGGCCCGGGTTTTCGGCGGCCTTACCGGCGACATGTACGGTGCCCTGGCGGAAATAGAGGCGACGATTCTCTTGCTCGTGGCGGTGGCCCTCTGGACCTAGCCGCACCGTAGTAGGGAGGGTGGGTAAATGGAGGCCACGGTGGCCGTGCCCGGGTGCTGCGGGGAACTGGTGGAAGGCCTGCTGGGCGACCACGACTTTCTGATAAGCTGCCCGGTCAACCTGGTCTCCGTAGTTACCGTGCGATTGACAGAAGGCCGCCCGGGAAGGATAGAGGTGCCGCCGGGAAAGGAAAAGACCAGGAAGGCGGTGGGTGCCACGCTGCGGTATCTCGGCCGGGCGGAGGCCGGAGCGCGGGTGGAAATCGTCTCCTCCCTGCCGCCGGGTAAGGGTATGGGTAGCAGCAGTGCGGACGTATGTGCGGCCATTGCCGCCACGGCGCTGGCCCTGGGCCGCAGGCTGGATTATGCCGAACTGGCCCGACTGGCGGTTTCGGTAGAACCCACCAACAGCACCTTTTTACCCGGGCTAGCACTCTTCGATCATCTGCAGGCGCGCTTCTTCCGGCTTCTCGGACCCCCTCCGGCCATGGCCGTCCTGGCCGTGGACTGCGGCGGAGAAGTGGACACCCTGGCTTTCAACCGCCGGCCGGATCTGCGCGAACTCCGGCGACGGGCCCGGCCGCTCACCTCCAGGGCCCTGCGGCTTATCGGTCTGGGCCTGAGACAGGCGGACCCCCGTCTGGTTGCCCGGGGCGCCACCTTGAGCGCCTGGGCCAACCAGCGTATCCTGCCCCAACCCCTGTTCCGGCCCCTGCTCCGGTGGGCTCTGGCCCGGGGAGCCTGGGGGGTGAACGTGGCGCACAGCGGTACGGTGGCGGGGGTCCTTCTCGATCCCCACCGACCGGACGTGGAACGGCTGGTGGACGAACTGGCGGCGAGCTTTCCGGGAATAGAGCGGGTTTACTGGCTCCAGATGGTTCCCGGTGGGGTCATGGCCGCCGGGGCAGGAGTGCGGGGGGGCCAAACGTGGGATTAGTGGAACACGGAGGCAATCGCTGGCGGGCGGGCCTGCTCTACGGCCGTGAACCCGGGACCTTCCTGGACTTCAGCGCCAATCTTAATCCCCTCGGGCCCCCTCCGGGGCTGGAGGACTGGCTGGCGGCCCGGATGCAGGAGGCCGCCTACTATCCGGACCCCGAATACCGCCGGCTGAAGAGTGTGCTGAAAGAACATCTTTCGGCCTCCGGTGCCGTGGTGGTAGGCAACGGGGCGGTAGAGCTTATCTGCCTTCTGCCCCTCCTGTTGCGGCCCAACACGGTACTGGTTGTGGAGCCGGGGTTCGGCGAGTACGCGGCCGCGGCCCGGGCGGCGGGCGCCCGGGTCCGGCAACTGGTACTCAGCCCCTCTTGCGGGTTTGTTCTGCGGCCCGAAGAACTGGAGGCGAAACTCCGGGGGACGGAAATGTGCTTCATCGGCTGGCCCAACAATCCCACGGGTAACTTTCCCCTGGCCCCCGGGGATTTGGAGGCGGTGATCGCCCGGCACCCGGAATGCCTTTTTGTAGTGGACGAATCGTTTATGGACTTCGTCCTGCCGCCGGGAGCGGCCAGCCTGGCGGGGGCCGTGCACCGGTTAGCCAACCTGTGCGTGCTCTATTCACTTACCAAGTTCTTCGCGCTGCCCGGCCTTCGGCTGGGCTGCGCGGTAACGAGCCAGGCCCTGGCGGAAAGGCTGGAGCAGGGCAGCCCTCCCTGGAGGGTGAACGTTATGGCGGCCAGGGCGGGAGAGTACGTCCTGGAGCAGAGGGGCTACGCCGAATATACCCGCTCCGTGATTCACGGGGAGCGCACCTTGCTCTCCCAAGGTCTGAGGGAGCTAGGCTATTCCCCATTTCCGGCAGAGGCCAACTTCGTGCTGATTCACCTGGGCAGGGGAACCCAGGGGCAGGAACTGGAGGTAGAACTGGGCCGGCGGGGCCTGCTGATACGGCGGTGTGCCTCCTTCACCGGCCTGGACGATCGCTTCATCCGGGTGGCCGTACGCCTGCGTTGGGAAAACGCACGCCTCTTGCGCGCCCTGGAGGAGGTCGGGGGGAGGAAGTAAACCTTGGAGCGACCCACGCGGATATACCTGGTGAGACACGGAGAAACCGAGTGGAATTCCCTGGGGCAATACCAGGGTCATCGGGACGTGGACCTGAGTGATCTGGGCCGGCGGCAGGCGGTGTGCCTCCAGGAGAGGTTCCGGGGGGAACAGTTGGCCGCCTTCTATGCCAGCGATTTGCGGCGGGCGGCCGAAACCGCGGCCGTTATCGCCGCTCCTCACGGCCTGGAGGTGCAACAGCTGCCTGCCCTCCGCGAGATGGACTTCGGCCATTGGGAAGGGTTAACCCACGGGCAGATAGCCGCGCTCTATCCGGCGGAGTTCAAGGCGTGGTTTCGGGGTCCGGGTACGGTAGAGGTGCCCGGCGGGGAGAGCTTCGCCCGGGTGCAGCAGCGGGCCTGGGCGGCCCTGACCGAGATCGTGGCCCGCCATTCCGGCCGGAAGGTGCTGGTGGTTTCCCACGGGGGCACCATCCGCGCCCTCATCTGCGCGGCCCTGGGGTTGGACGCGGATGCCCTCTGGCACCTGGCCCTGGATAATGCGGCGGTAAGCGTGCTGGACTTTTACTCCCAGGGTCCGGTGTTGAGCCTGCTCAACGATTGCAGCCACCTCCGTTGCCTTTATAAACCCCCGGCTGGGCAGTCATAATAGCAGCGGAGGTGTAGTGTGATGGAAGAGTATCAGTCGCGCGTACCCTGGTCGAGCCAGCCCAGTTTGAAGGAAATGGCGGAGGAGGTGGGGGTCGATTTCGATCGTTTCCTGAAGCTCCTGGCCCAAAACCGCGGCGACATGGAGGTAGCGGCCGAACTGGGGATTCCCGAGACGCTGGCCCGCCGCCTCAGGCGGCACTTCGAAAGCTACGGTGTACACAGCGTGGTGGGCCAGGACTAGGCGGGCGAGGGATACAAGTTGTGGTATAATTAACCCAAAAGGGCGGCCCGCGGCCCGGCGGGCCGAGGGGGTAGCTCGTTTGGAGATCCGGGAAAAGTTTTGGGGCGAGGGCTTAACCTTTGACGACGTGTTGCTGGTTCCGCGCAAGTCCGAGGTCCTGCCTCGGGAAGCGGACGTGTCCACCTGGTTCACCCGGACCATAAGGCTGAACATACCGATCGTCAGCGCCGCCATGGATACGGTGACGGAGGCGCGAATGGCCATAGCCATAGCCCGGGAGGGCGGCATCGGGGTAATTCACCGCAACCTCACCGTCGAGCGACAGGCCGAGGAGGTGGATCGGGTCAAGCGCTCCGAACACGGGATAATCACCGATCCCGTTTACCTGAGCCCGGATCATACCATCGCCGAGGCCATGCGCATTATGGAGCGCTACCACATCTCGGGAGTCCCCATCACCATCGGCCGCCGCCTGGTGGGCATACTGACCAACCGGGACCTGCGCTTCGAAACCGATTTTTCGCGGCGTATCGAGGAGGTGATGACCAAGGAGAACCTCATCACGGCGCCCGAAGGCACCACCCTGGAGGAGGCCAAGCGGATCCTGCAACGGCACAAGATCGAGAAGCTGCCGCTGGTGGACGAGAACTTCAACCTGCGCGGCCTGATTACCATTAAGGACATCGAGAAGGCCCGCCAGTATCCCAATGCCGCCAAGGACGAACGCGGCCGCCTGCGGGTGGCGGCGGCGGTAGGCGTGGGCAGGGAGGCCATGGAAAGGGTGGCCGCCCTGGTGGCCGCCGGGGTGGACGCGGTGGTCGTAGATACCGCCCACGGGCATTCGGTCTACGTACTTCGCACCGTGGAACAGATAAAGTCTGCCTATCCCCATCTTTCCGTGGTGGCCGGGAACGTGGCCACGGCGGAGGGCGCGCGGGATCTGATTGCCGCCGGGGCGGACGCCATAAAGGTGGGCGTGGGCCCGGGTTCGATCTGCACCACGCGGGTTATCGCCGGCATCGGCATGCCGCAGATCACCGCCATCCTGGAGTGTGCCCGGGAGGCGGCCAGGCACGGCGTGCCGGTGATCGCCGACGGAGGCATAAAGTATTCCGGGGACATCACCAAGGCCCTGGCCGCCGGGGCGGACACGGTCATGATCGGAAGCCTGTTGGCCGGTACCGAAGAGAGCCCGGGAGAGATCGAGATTTACCAGGGCCGTAGCTTCAAGGTATACCGCGGGATGGGATCGCTCGCGGCCATGAAAGAGGGGTGCCGGGACCGCTACTTCCAGGAGGAAAGCGAAAAACCGGTGCCGGAGGGCATAGAGGGGCGGGTTCCCTACAAGGGGCCGCTGTCGGAGACCATCTACCAACTGGTGGGGGGTCTCAGGGCCGGCATGGGTTACTGTGGGGTGCGCAACCTGGAAGAACTCAGACGGGAAACCTCCTTCGTCCGCATTACCGCCGCCGGCCTGCGGGAAAGCCACCCCCACGACGTGGCCATCACCAAGGAGGCGCCCAACTACTGGGTGTAAGGGAGGTGGAGACATGCCTTACGAGGGGTTGATCTACCGTCCGCCCAGTGAAGCCCACAGCCTTATCCTGCAGGTAACCGTAGGCTGCTCGCACGGCGCCTGCACCTTCTGCAGCGCCTACCTGGGTAAACGTTTTCGCATCAAGGAGTGGGAGGAAGTCGAGGAGGACATCCGGCTGGCGGAGACCCACTATCGTCCCCTGGTGGAGCGGGTCTTTCTGGCCGACGGCAACGCCCTGGTCATGGATACGGAGCGCCTGCTCCGCCTGCTGGAGCGTCTGTACCGGGCCTTTCCCAATCTCAAGCGGGTAGGAATATACGGCGGTCCCCGGGACATTCTGCGCAAGACCCCGGAGGAACTGCGGGCCCTCAAAGAAGCGGGCTTGGGCATTATTTACCTGGGAGTAGAAACCGGCGATGACGAATTGCTGCGGGCCATCCGCAAAGGAGTGAGTTCTCGGCAGATGATTGAAGCCGGACGAAAAGTCGTTGAGTCCGGCATAGCCCTTTCCGTAACCGTGATTGCCGGGTTGGGCGGTCCTGCGTTGAGCGAGCGTCACGCGCGGCGCACCGCCGAAGTGATAAACGCCATCGATCCCCCTTACCTGGGCGTGCTCACCCTCATGGTCGAGGAAGGCACGCCCCTGGCCGAGGAGGTGCGGCAGGGGCGGTTTACCCCGCTCACGCCCTGGGAGGTGTTGAAGGAGCTCCGCATGCTGGTGGAGGGGCTGGAAACCACCGCCTGCCTGTTCCGCGCCAATCACGCCTCCAATTACCTGCCTCTGGGGGGCGTGCTGGCCCGGGAGAAACCCAGGGTATTGGCGGCCATCGATCGGGTTCTTGCTGCCCAGGACGACCGCCTCCTCCGGCCGGAGAGCCTGCGGGCCCTCTAGCGCCACTCCGGCGGGGCGGGCACATAGCCAGCCCGCTCCAGGACCGCCGCCAGGATGGTTTCCGGCTTTCGCCCTCGTGCCTCGATGACCGGCACCGGGTACTCCACGTCCAGACGGCCGCCGAAGTCGCGGTCCAGGCCGGATATCACTACGGCCTGACAGCCCTCGAGGTCGGACCGTTCGGCGCCGACGTCCTTGATGGGGCGCACCTCTACCCCGTTGGCGGCCAGGTACTCGGCCACATCGCCCAAGGTCTCTTCTACCGCTACCACCGGTCTGACCAAAAGCTCATCCCCTCCTTATCCTTAAGGTGCTCCGGCAGCGGACGGTTTATCCCGCTAACCCGGCAGCAGGCGGCGCATACTGATTTAGAGGGGGTGTAAGGACGGGTGGGCAAACGTGTTGAGGAAATCCTGGGCTTCTGTTCTGGCCGGCCCGGCCGTCTGCAGGCGAGATTGGGGCGATTGGAAAGCCGGCTGGATCTGGCGGTGCAGGAGCCTCGGCTCCGGAAGGACACGCCGGCCGGAGTGGAGTTCGTCGGCGCGGACGGAACCAGTAGCCTGGTGCTTCTGGAGGAAGAGATCGCCCATCTGCGTCCCATAACGGGCGGCCAGGGCCTGGTAATTTCCCTGGACGGGGGGACCGAGCTCGAATACCGGTTCTGACCGGTGCGGGGCGTCCCGGGTCGAGGCGAGGAGCCGTCCGGCGGCGGTCGGTGGGCCCGGTTTCTGCAGCGTGATAGCCCGGGCTGCGCTCCGGACCGGACGCAAGCCGGCGGGGTGGCGGGCGCACGGGACCGCAGCGCCGCCACCCGGCCCTCTGACGAATCCCCCCTGGGGATAACTCAGCCCGGCCCTCGGTTGAAGCCCACGGGAGGTCATGGTAGAATAGGTCGGACGAACGGGTCAACATAACGCCTGTGTAGGGGTCTGTCGCCTTGACCGGAGCGAAGAAGTATCTCACCTTTACCTACGGCTGTCAGATGAACGAACACGACACCGAGGTTATGGCCGGGCTGCTGGAAGAGGCGGGATACCGGCCCGCCTTGGGTCCGGAAGAAGCGGACCTGATTCTTATCAACACCTGCTCGGTACGGGAGAAGGCGGAGAACAAAGTCTTCGGCCAGTTAGGCCAACTCTCCGCCTGGAAGCGGCGGCGGCCGGGCCTGATCATCGGCGTCGCGGGGTGCATGGCCCAGCGATTGGGAGAAACGCTTCGCCGCAAGGCCCCGCAGGTGGACTTCGTGGTGGGCCCCGGCGATCTGCACCGGCTGCCGGAACTGGTCCGCCGGGTGGAGGAGGAGCGGCAATTCGTGCTGGCCACCGGTTGGCCGGGAGGCGAACCGGTGGAAAACCTGCCCGTGAGGCGGGCGGATCGCATCCGGGCCTATGTTAACATCAGCTTCGGCTGCAACAACTTCTGCAGCTTCTGCATAGTGCCCTATCTTCGGGGGCCGGAGCGCAGCCGGCGGGCGGAACACATCCTGGCCGAAGTGGAGGCCCTGGCCCGGGAAGGCTACCGCGAGGTAATGCTGTTAGGTCAGAACGTGAACACCTACGGGCGCGACCTGCCGGGCGGGGTGAGCTTCGGCGGTCTGCTACAGCAGGTGGACGCGGTTGAGGGGCTGGCCCGCATCCGCTACACCACCTCCCACCCGCGCGATTTCGGCCCCGAACTGGTAGAGGTGGTGGCCTCCGCCCGGAAGGTCTGCGAGCACTTCCATCTTCCCGCCCAGGCCGGATCGGACCGCGTCCTGGAACGCATGCGCCGGGGATATACCCGCGAGCACTATTTGCGCCTGACCGAAATCATCCGGCGCCGCCTTCCCCATGCCAGCATTACTACCGACCTAATCGTGGGCTTTCCCGGAGAAACCGAGGAGGATTTTGAAGCCACCCTGGACCTGGTGGAGAGGGTGCGCTTCGATGCCGCCTTTACCTTCATGTATTCTCCCCGGCCGGGCACGGCGGCGGCGGCGTTTCCGGACCAGGTGCCGCCGGAAGTCAGGCGGGAAAGGCTCGTGCGCCTCAACCGCCTGCAGAACCGGCTGACGCGGGAAAGCAACGAAAGGCTGGCAGGCGAGACCGTAGAGGTGCTGGTGGAAGGACCGAGCAAGACAAATCCCGAGCGGCTGTCCGGGCGTACCCGCACCAACAAGATCGTGGTGTTCTCCGGGCCGCCCGAACTGATAGGGCAGCTGGTGAACGTGCGCATAACCGAGGCCCAGACCTTCAACCTCTTCGGCGAACTGGTCTAGGGGGAGAGCCAATGCAGGAACTCACGCCCATGTTGGACCAGTACCGGCGCATTAAGGAGCAGTACCGGGACGCCCTGGTGTTCTTTCGCCTGGGAGACTTTTACGAAATGTTCTATGAGGATGCCGAGATTGCCTCCCGGGAACTGGAAATCACCCTCACCAGCCGGCCGGCGGGAAGGGCGGGTGCGGTGCCCATGTGCGGGGTGCCGTATCACGCCGCCGAAGGCTACATAGCCCGGCTGGCGGCCCGGGGCTACCGGGTTGCCATCTGCGAGCAGACGCCGGGTACCGAGGGCCGGTCCAAGCTCATGGACCGGGAAGTGGTACGGGTGGTCACGCCCGGCACCGTACTCACCGACGGCGTTCTCCTCCCGAAAGAGAACCATTATTTGGCCGTGCTGGTGGGAACCCAGGAGCACTGGGGCGCGGCCTACGCCGACGTGTCCACCGGTGAGTTCTATTTCGGCAGTTTCGCCCGGCGGCCGCAGGCCCTTGAGGAAGAACTCACGCGCCTATGTCCGGCGGAGGTAGTGGTAGCCCGGCCGGAGGACCGGGACGCGGTTTCCGAAATAGCCGCGCGGCTTGGCCTCAACCTGAGCTTTTTTGCTGCCGCTGCCCGCGCACCCGAGGAGATCCTGGCCCGGCATTTTGGCCGCACCCCGGAGGAACTGGCCGCCGGCGCCGGACCGGGAGCCCTGCAGGCGGCGGGAATCCTGGTGGCCTACCTTCTGGAGACCCAGAAAAACAGTCTCGAGCACCTGCGCCCGCCCCAGCGCTACAAGTCGCCCACCCACATGGTGTTGGACGCCGCCACCAAGCGGAACCTGGAGCTTACCGTCGGCCGCCACACCGGCACCCGCGAAGGGTCACTGGTGGCGGTACTCGACTTCACCCTCACTCCCATGGGCGGGAGACTGTTGCGGCGGTGGATTGAAAACCCCCTGATCGAGATAGACGGCATTCGCGCCCGGCTGGACAGCGTAGAGGAACTGCTGGACCGGCCGCTGGTGGCGCACGAGCTGCGCTCTCTGTTGGGCGGGGTGCGGGATCTGGAAAGACTGGTGGCCAAGGCGGTTTACGGTACCGCCGGTCCCCGCGATCTCCTGGCGCTAAAGGATTCTCTGATGGTCTTGCCCCGGATAGGGGAAGTGGTGGGGCGGCTGGAAAAGGGATTGGCGGCCTGCCTGGGGCGCGATTTCGATCCCGTAACCGACCTGGCGGCCCGGCTGGAGGAGGCCATCGACCCCCAGGCGCCTCCGGGACTCGAGCAGGGGGGCATAATCCGGACGGGATACCATCCGGAGGTCGATCGCCTGCGTCGGGCGCGAGAGCGCGGCCAGGAGTGGATCGCCGGGCTCGAGACCAGAGAACGGGAAAGGACCGGCATCAAGTCCCTGAAGGTGGGTTACAACCGGGTCTTCGGATACTACCTGGAGGTTACCAAGCCGAACCTCTCGCTGGTGCCGTCCGACTACCGGCGCAAGCAGACCCTGGTTAACGCGGAGCGCTTCGTTACCCCCGAGTTGGCCCAGTACGAGGAGCTCATTCTGGAGGCGGAAGAGAAGCTGGTAGCACTCGAGCAGCGTCTTTTTGCCGAGCTGCGCCGGGAGGTGGCCGCCGCGGCCGCCCGCATTCAGCAGGCGGCGGCAAGGGTGGCGACCTGGGACTGCCTGCAGGCCCTGGCCGAGGCTGCCGCCCGGCACAACTACGTGCGGCCTGAGGTCAATGAAGGTCCCGACCTGGTCATCCGCCAGGGCCGCCACCCGGTGGTAGAGTGCCACCTGCCTCCCGGAGAGTTCGTGGCCAACGACACCTGTCTGGACGGGAAGGAACAGCGGCTGGTAATTCTCACCGGGCCCAACATGGCCGGCAAGTCCACGTACATGCGTCAGGTGGCGCTCATCGTGCTTCTGGCGCAGATGGGCAGCTTCGTTCCCGCCGCCTACGCCCGGATTGGAGTGGTGGACCGGATTTTCACCAGGGTGGGAGCGGCCGACGATCTGGTATTCGGACGCAGCACTTTTCTGATGGAAATGCTGGAGTGCCGGACCATAGTGGAAGAGGCCACGGCCCGCAGCCTGGTGGTGATGGATGAGGTGGGCCGGGGCACCAGCACTTATGACGGGCTCAGCCTGGCCCAGGCCCTGCTGGAGTACATCCACCGTGAGATCGGCTGCCGCACTCTCTTCTCCACCCATTACCACGAGCTAACCGCGCTGGAGGACAGCCTGCCGGGAGTGGTGAACTACACCGTGGCCGTGGAGGAGAAGGAAGGCCGGCTTGTCTTCCTGCGTACCGTAGGCCGGGGGCGGGCGGACCGCAGCTACGGCATCCAGGTGGCGGCCCTGGCCGGACTGCCCGAGCCGCTGCTGCGGCGGGCGCAGAAAGTGATGGAAGGGCTCACCCGGGGGGGAGAGGTGGGGCAGGCCGTCCCGGCGCCGGGCGAACGGCAGTCCGCCTGCTCGTCCCCGCAGGTACCGGAGGACGGGGGCCAACTCCGGTTGTTTGCCGAGGTCGGCCCGGTTGCCGACGGACGGGAGCGGGCGGTGGTGGCGGAATTGAGGCGCCTCGATCTGGTGAGCATGACTCCCTTAGAGGCGCTCAACAAACTGTACGCATTGCAGACTCGCCTCAAGCGGGTACGCTAGAAGGCCGAGACGCCAGAAGAGACCTAGACCCGAGAGGGGCAGGTGACCGCAGATTGCGGCGATAAGCGTGTTGGACCCCGAAACCGCGGCCCGGATTGCCGCCGGGGAGATAATCGAACGGCCCGCTTCGGTGGTGAAGGAATTGGTAGAGAATGCCGTCGACGCCGCAGCCCGCCGGATCGAGGTACACGTTACCTCCAGACCCGACTGGCAGGCTGTGGTCCGAGATGACGGCGACGGCATTCCTGCCGAGGAGGTAGAGCTGGCCTTCGCCCGCCACGCCACCAGCAAGCTTACCGGCGTCGAGGACCTACGGCGGATCTCCACCTTGGGCTTCAGGGGGGAGGCCCTGCCCAGCATTGCGGCGGTGGCCGAGGTGGAGATGCTCACCCGTCCGGCCGGCGCCGCCGGGGGAACCAGGGTGCGGGTGCGCGGGGGAAAGGTGCAGGAGCGGGTTCCCTGGCCGTGCGCTCCCGGCACCCGGGTGACGGTGAGCGACCTCTTCTTCAACCTCCCGGTCCGGCGCGGGGCACTGGCCGATCCCGGGCGGGAGGGCCTGAACGTGGCCGAGACCGTGGCCCGCCTGGCCCTGGCCCACCCCGACCGGGCCTTCAGCCTGGCCGCCGACGGGCGCCTGGTCTTCCGAGCGCCCGGCCGGGGCGATCTGCTGGGCGCCGTGGCGGCGGTGTGGGGAAGCGACCTGGCCCGGGAAATGATGCCGGTAGAAGGGGAGAGCGGCCGCCTGCAGGTTCGAGGGTACCTGGGGCGGCCCGGGGTGGGTCGGGCGGACCGGCGACGCCAGCTTCTGGTGGTGAACGGCCGGCCGGTGGTTTCGCAGGAGTTTTCCCGGCTCCTGGAGCGGTTGTACGCGGGGCAGGTGCCTCACGGGAAGCATCCGGTAGCGGTATTGCATCTGCTTCTTCCTCCGGAACAGGTGGACGCCAACGTGCATCCGGCCAAGCTCACTGTACGCCTCCTCTCCGAAGAAGAGATCTGGGAGGCGGTATACCGCTGCCTGCGGCCGGCGTTGGAAACGAGCTCGGGTCCGTCCAGGGCGGTTCTGACCCCGCCTGCCTCCGGAGTGCGGCGGGGAGAAAGCGGCACGGGGATGGTTCACGAGGTTGACCCGGGTAAGATGCAGGTGTATGACGCCGGTTTGCGGGCCGGCCCGTTTGAACCCGAGGTGCTCTTTCTGCCGCCGTTGGAGCCCATAGGTCAGCTCGCCGCCACCTACATACTGGCGCAGGCCGGCGGCGAGCTGTACATTATCGACCAGCATGCTGCGCACGAGCGTATTCGCTACACGGAATTGGGCCGCCGGGAACAAACCGGCGGGGCGACGCAGCTGCTGACCGCACCCCTTTCCCGGCAACTGGCCCCTCAGGAAACGGAGCTCTTCTGGCGTCACGCGGAGGTCTTCCGGCGCCTGGGTTACCTGGCGGAGCGGTTCGGGCCCGCCGGTATACTGTTTCGGGGTCTGCCGGCAGGTCTGCCCTCCGAGGACTCGTTGCGGGTGTTGGAAGAGGTACTGAGTTCCCTGGCGCAGGACCGCGGCGCGGAAGCGGAGCTGGCCGAGCGCACCCGAAAGGCACTTGCCTGCCGGGGGGCAATTAAGGCCAACCAGTACCTGGACCTGCGGGAAATGAGCATGCTCTTGGAGGAGTTGCGCCGGGTTCCCCAGCCGTACACCTGTCCCCACGGGCGGCCGGCGATATTGCGCTTTTCTCGTGAGGAGTTGGCCCGGGCCTTTGCCCGGCGCTAGGGAGGCACCGGCACGTGCGTTTGTGGGTAATCCTGGGGCCCACGGCGGTAGGCAAGTCCGAGGTAGCGGTAGAGGTGGCCGGACTAGTAGACGGTGAGGTGGTAGTGGCCGATTCCATGCAGGTGTACAAGGGGCTGGACATAGGTACGGCAAAACTCGGCGAGCGGCAGAAGGTGGCCGGCAACGGCCGCTATATACCGCACCACCTGGTGGACGTGACCACGCCCGACCGGCCTTTCAGCGTAGCCGAATACCAGCGCCTGGCCAGAAGAGCAATTACCGACATTCTGGCCCGGGGAAGAACCCCCATTCTGGCCGGCGGATCCGCTCTTTATTTGAGGGCCATGATCGATCCCGATTATACCTTTCCGCCCCTGGCCGCCGACCCCGCCCTGCGGCACAGGTTGCGGCGCCGTGCGGAAGAGCAAGGGAGCGCCGCCCTCCACCGGGAGTTGGCGAGTGTAGATCCGGAGAGTGCCGCGCGGCTTCACCCGAACGATCTCCGCCGGGTGATACGGGCACTGGAGATTTACCATCTGACCGGACGGCCGGCCTCGCGGTGGCGACCCGCAGCCGGGCACTCTCTCCCTTACGCCCCAAGCCTCATCGGTTTGATTCTCCCCCGCTCGCTGCTTTACGAGCGCATAGACCGGCGGACGAAAGAGATGCTGGGCCGCGGCTGGGTGGAAGAGGTGAAGGGTCTCCTTGAAGCGGGATACTCGCCTGCGCTTCCCGCGCTTCAGGGCCTGGGCTACCGGCACATTGTGGCCTACCTCCGGGGGGAGTGCACTCACGAGGAGATGGTACGCCTCATACAGCGGGACACACGGCGGTTTGCCAAGCGGCAGCTGACCTGGTTTCGCCGGGACCGGCGCATCCGCTGGTTTGATGTCAGCCGTTATCCAAACGCCCGTATTCTGGCCGCGGAAATAGTGGCCGAGATCGGCAGGACTACCGGGGCAGGCGTAGAATATATAACCGAGATGAGCGCTAAACCACCGCTGGAGGGAAAACCTGGTGAGTAAGGGTCAGATTAACCTTCAAGACTGGTATTTGAACCAATTGCGCAAGGAGAACGTGCCGGTCACCATCTACCTGGTTAACGGGTTCCAGCTCAAGGGCGTGATCCGGGCCTTTGACAACTTTACGGTAGTGGTGGATGTAGAAGGCCGCCAGCAAATGGTTTATAAGCACGCCATCTCTACGGTAATGCCTCAGCGTCCGCTCAATCTGGCCCAGGCTCTCGCCCAGCAGGAGGGTCTCTCGTAAGCCGGCTCCGGTTGCCGAGGAGGTATCGGCCCATGACCGTCCTTCCCTTCCTTCCCCGCAAGAGCGGCGCGGCCTGGGTATTGGTGCTGGTGCTTGCCCTGATGCTGGCGGCCGGATGTAGCCGCAAGGCCGAATCAGATCCCCTCCGAGTAGGTGTAATTCCGGTCGAGGATAACTTCCCCTTCTTTGTGGCCGAGCAGGAAGGGATGTTTGAGAAGCTCGGGCTAAGAGTGGAACTGGTGCCCTTCAACAGTGCCCGAGACCGGGATCTGGCCCTCCAGGCGGGCAAGATCGACGGCGAGACCGCCGACCCGGTGGCCGTGGCTCTGCTGCGCAAGTCGGGCACGGCGGCGAAGATCATATGCCTTACCATGGGCGCCCGGCCGGAAGAGGGACGTTTCGTGCTGCTGGCCGCCCCCAGCGGGCGGGTGAAGAATCCTCAGGACCTGCGCGGAGCCACGCTGGCGGTATCCGAAAACACGGTTATTGAGTACGTTGCCGATCAGTTGCTGGCCAATGCCGGCCTCAATCCCGCTCAGGTTAGCAAGACCCCGGTGCCGGACATGGCCCAGCGGCTGCAATTGCTTCTCGGCGGCCGGGTAGACGCCGCGGTGCTCCCGGATCCGCTGGCTACCCTGGCGCAGGAGCAGGGGGCGCCGGTACTCATGGATGATACCCGGCAGAAGGAAAACCTCTCCCAAGTGGTGCTGGTCTTCCGGGAGGAAGTCATCCGGAGCCGCCGGGACGACCTGGTCAAGCTGGTCCGGGCCTACCAGCAGGCGGCGGCAGAAGTGACGGCCCGACCGCAAGCGTTCCGGGAGCTCTTCGTGGAGCGCACCCGCCTTCCCGAAGCCCTCAGGGATACCTATCTTACGCCTCGCTACTCTGCCCCGGCGCTCCCGCAGCCGGAGGATCTGGACAGGGTTATACGCTGGATGGTCGCCAAGGGACTGCTGTCCGATCCTTATTCGTACCACGATCTGGTGGAGGAAGGGGTTCTAAAGGACCTGGAGCCATGACCGTGCCTTTTCTGGAGGTAGACGCGGTTAGCCTGGTTTATTCCCAGAACGGGCACCGGATCGGCGCCCTGGAAGAGGTCAGCCTGGAGGTCGGACGGGGTGAGAGTTGGGCGATAATCGGGCCGTCCGGGTGCGGCAAGACCTCACTACTGTACCTCATGGCCGGGTTGCGGCCGCCTACCCGGGGGGTGGTCCGGGTGGAAGGAAAGGTATTGACCGGACCCCGACCCCAAACCGCCCTGATCCTCCAGGACTACGGCCTCTTCCCCTGGAAGAATGTCTATCAGAATGCAGTTCTGGGGTTGGAGATCCGCGGGGTTAGCCACCAAGAGCAGCGCCGGCTGGCCATGCCCATCCTCCGGGAACTGGGGTTGGAAGAGTTTCTCTCCTGCTATCCCGGGCAACTGAGCGGAGGACAGCGGCAACGGGTGGCCATCGCCCGCGCCCTGGCCCTATCTCCAGATCTGTTGCTGATGGACGAACCCTTGTCCGCCCTGGACGCCCTGACGCGGGAGGGGCTGCAGGACCTGGTCCTCGAGATTTGGAGGCAGCAAGGCCTCACCATGGTACTGGTTACCCATAGCATAGAGGAAGCGGTTTACCTGGGCAGAAAAATTGTGGTTCTCACTCCCCGTCCGGGCAGGGTTCTGGAAATAGTCGATAATCATCTGGCCGGCCTGCCCTCTTTTCGACAGTCCCAGACGTTTTACCAGCAGTGCATCCGGCTACGTCGTCTTCTGGAGGTAGGGGAGAGTGGGTAACCGGTTACAGCTCGGGCTGGGTCTCCTCTGGGTGCTTCTGGCCTGGGAAGTACTGTCCCTTGCCCTTAATCACCCCGCCCTTCCCGGCCCGCTGGTGGCGCTGGCGGACCTGATTCGTCATGCCGGCCGCCTTTGGCCCCACTTCTGGTACAGCTTCTACCGGGTGGTGCTGAGCCTGTTGGTGGGCCTGGTCACCGCCGCTCCCCTGGGGTTGGCTGTGGGTCGCAAGGAAACCCTCGACCGCCTGCTCATGCCTGCGGCTTATCTCCTCTACCCGGTACCCAAGATAGCTTTTCTGCCCCTGGTTTTTCTCCTGTTGGGTATCGGTGATGGGGCGCGGATCTTCCTGGTCACCACCATTATTTTCTTTCAGATCCTCGTGGCCAGTCGGGACGCCGCCCGGGGTATTCCCCAACAATCTATTCTCTCCATGCTTTCCCTGGGGGCGAGGCCCGGA
Organism: Clostridia bacterium; assembly: GCA_024653205.1. Classification (NCBI taxonomy): domain Bacteria; kingdom Bacillati; phylum Bacillota; class Clostridia; species Clostridia bacterium. The sequence continues at coordinate 67,162 of JANLFO010000002.1, forward strand.
CAGGTGTTTCGCCACATCATTCTTCCCGCCTGTCTTCCCGGCATTCTGAGTGCCCTGAGGGTAAGCCTGGGCACGGCCATTTCCGTACTCTTTTTTACCGAAACCGTAGCCGGGACTACGGGACTCGGTTACTATATTTTCGACTCCATGTACCGGGCCGACTACCCGCAGATGTTGGCCGGCATTGTGGCCATAGGCCTTTTGGGCCTGATGCTCTTTGCCTTCATAGATTGGCTGGAGCGGCGGCTGTGCGCCTGGCAGTACGTAGTGTAACCTGAGTTATAGCCTGCCGGCAGGGCAAACCGGGGATCACCAGGTGGTCTGGCTGGGTGGCATCGGGCCCGACCGAGCCGGGAGGCAGGAACCTGCCCAGAACAAACCAGGTTAGCCGGTTTAAGGAGGAAGAGATCATGCCGGACACGCTGGTACGCTTTAAGGCCGGGGAATTGGAGCTGGAGGGCCTGCTGGCATGCCCGCCTGAAGCCAGGGCCGGAGTGGTAATCTGTCATCCCCACCCCTTACACGGCGCGAACATGCGCAATTTCGTGGTGCGGGCGGTGGCCAAGTCTCTTCAAGCCCGGGGCTTTGCCACCTTTCGCTTCAATTTCCGGGGAGTGGGCAACAGCGAAGGCGAGTATGACGAGGGCCGGGGAGAGGTAAACGATGCCCTGGAGGCCCTGGCCTATCTCGGCGCCCGGCTTGCGCCCGGAACTCCCCTGGGATTGTGCGGATATTCTTTTGGCGGAATGGTAGCCTTCCGGGCTGCGGCGGCAGGCGCAAGAATAGCCGCCCTGGCCGGGATAGCTCCCTATCTGGTGATGGATCCCCCGGAGGTGTTGGCGGGCTACAGCGGGCCCAAATTCATCGTCGTCGGTACCGCCGACGACGTTGTCGATCCGCGCCGGCTCAAGACGTTGGTAGATTCCACCATGCGTGGGTCCAGGGAATTTCGGCTTCTTGACGGTGCCGACCACTTCTTTGTAGACCGCGAGGCCGAGGTAGGCGAGGTGGTGGCGGAGTTCTTTACCACCTGCCTGCCCGGGTGAGCCCTGCCTCCCGGGCCGCAGCCAGGGCGGCGGCATACTCCTCTCGGGTAAGCCGGCGGTCGAGAGGTGGGTACCGCCCGGCCTTATGGGCCGGGTAGTACTGGGCCATGATATTGACGAAGGTATGGCGGGAAAGCTCTCCGGCGATAAAGCGGAGGATCTGTTCGGTTCCGGCCAGGTTATCCGGCAGTACCAGGTGGCGGACCAGCAATCCCCTTACCGCCAGACCGTCCGGCCCTACCACCAGGTCGCCCACCTGCCGGTGCATCTCCTTGAGGGCCTCTCTGGCCCTCTCCGGGTAATCCGGTGCGCCGGAGTATCGGGCGGCAGGTTCCTCATTCCAGTACTTGAAGTCCGGCATGTAAATGTCTACTACCCCGTCGAGGAGGACCAGGGTTTCCACGGCCTCGTAACCGCCGCAGTTATAGACCAGGGGCAGGGAAAGCCCGCGCTCCAGCCCTATGGCCAGGGCGCCCAGAATCTGCGGCACGAAGTGGGTAGGGGTGACCAGATTGAGGTTGTGGCATCCCATATCCTGCAGGTCGAGCAGCACGCCGGCCAGTTCCTCCTCACTCACTACCCGACCGGCACCACCGTGGCTTATCTCCCAGTTCTGGCAGAAGACACAGCGCAGGTTGCAGTGGCCAAAGAACACCGTGCCCGAGCCGTGCCGCCCGACCAGAACCGCCTCTTCGCCGAAGTGGGGACCGTAGTCCGCCACCGCGGCCCGGGCCCCCGCCCGGCACTTACCCGTTTCCCCCGCGAGCCGGTTGACCCCGCAGGCATGGGGGCAGATATTGCAGGCGCGAAGCCGTTCGGTGGCCATTTCGGCCCTTCGCCTGAGCTCTGCCGGTCCGGTCTTGAGGTAGGCGGGAACCGCCACCCCTTTCACCTGCCTTCCTGGCCGATGCTCTTCCCGTATTCTGAGGCTAATTCGCCACCTGCCGGCGGCCTCCTGCCGGCTGGCGAAAATTGGTGCCGACACCCGAATCCTAGCCTTCGGCGGGCGGACATATACATGCCTGACGAGAGGTGCCAGAGAACTGACGGGTCCGTACCAGAGGTTCCGGAAACCGGGGATAACCTCAGGTACCGAGAGGAGGAAGAACGGTGACCCGGCTCAATCTCCTCTACGGCGGCCGGGCTCCTTCCGCTCAAGAGGGAGGCCGGAACCCGGCCGGCGGCGCCCCGGCCCTCGAGCCGGCCAACGGCCAGCGACGGGTTAGGCGCGAGCCGGAGGCCCTGGCCGAGTTGGACCGGCTGGTCGGTCTGGCCCGGGTAAAGGAATTGGTGCGCGAGATCTATGCCTACCTCGAGGTTGGCCGGTGGCGCAGCCGCGAGAACCTGACCACCGTTCCTACTGTACTGCACATGGTCTTCCGGGGTAACCCCGGCACCGGCAAGACTACGGTGGCCCGGCTGCTGGGGAGGCTTTTCCGGGACTTGGGTGTGCTCTCCCGGGGCCACCTGGTGGAGGTAGAGCGGGCGGACCTGGTGGGACAGTACGTGGGACATACGGCGCAGAAGACCCGAGAGCAGATAAAGAAGGCGCTGGGGGGCATCCTGTTTGTAGACGAGGCCTACTCTTTGGCCCGGGGCGGCGAGAAGGACTTCGGCCGGGAGGCCATCGATACGCTGGTCAGGGCTACGGAGCTGCACCGCAACGAGTTCGTCCTGATCCTTGCGGGCTATCACGCGGAAATGGAGCGCTTCCTCCGCACCAACCCGGGGCTTTGCTCACGCCTGCCCCTGGAACTCGTCTTTCCCGACTACAACGTCTCGGAGTTGCTGGAGATCGCCAGGTACATGCTCTCCGAACGCGACTACCGCCTGAGTCCCGCCGCCGAGGCCCTGCTCGAGCGCCACCTGCGCCAACTGGTGCTAACCGGCCAGGCAGCCCAGGGTAACGCCCGCCTGGTACGCAACCTGCTCGAAAAGGCGATGCGGCGGCAGGCGTTACGCCTGCTGAACCAGGGGCAGGCCACCCGAGAGGAACTGATGTCCCTGGAACCCGCTGATTTCGGTCCCCTGCTTTGCTCTCTCGCCCCTCCCCAGGAAGTTCAGGCGTAGCCGGAGGCAACGCCCTCCTGCCGGCATCAAGAGCACGCGAAAGCCCTGTTGGCCGGGCGTGCCGGAGGTAAGACATGCCTGGTCCGGCAGGAAGGCCGATAAGGAAGGGCGAATCTAGATGGGAAGAACTGGGAGGGATTGCCATGTTCTCTTACCGGGGGTGGCTTAAACAGCAATACCATTTTCACGAGTCTCTGGTAGACCTGGGGCTGGCGGTAGACGAGGAGGTTCGGGCGGTCTTTAAGGAGCTGGAGGCGGTGGCCAGGGTCAACCATGCCCGGGTTCTCCACGCCTTCCTGGAAGCAGGGGTGGCTGACTATCATTTTGGCGGCAGCACCGGCTACGGCTACGGCGACCTCGGCCGCAGCACCCTGGAGGAAGTATTTCGCCGGGTATTCGGGGCAGAAGCGGCGCTGGTTAGAACCTCGATCGCTTCCGGTACCCACGCCTTGGCGCTGTGCCTGTTTGGGGTGCTGAGACCGGGAGATGAGCTTCTGGTGCTGGGGGAGATTTACCCTACGTTGCGCGGTTTGGTGGGGTTGGACGGGGGAGGTCCCGGAAGCCTTTCCGAGTGGGGGATCGAGTGCCGGCAGGCCCCTCTGGACACGGATCCGGAAGCGGTTCTGCGGCCCAATACCCGGGCCGTATTCCTGCAGCGTTCCGCCGGTTACAGCCGGGGCTCTTCCCTGGGGATCCCGGTGCTTTCTCAGCTCATCAACCGTTTCAAGCGGGTGGCTCCGGAAGTCATCATAATCGTGGATAACTGCTACGGCGAATTCGTAGAAATGCTGGAGCCCTCACACGTGGAGGCCGATCTCGTAGCCGGCTCACTCATCAAGAATCCGGGAGGAGGGCTGGCTCCGGCCGGGGGCTACGTGGTGGGCCGGCAGGATCTGGTGGAGCGGGCGGCGGCGCGCCTTACCGCCCCGGGGCTGGAGGGACTGGTAGGCGCGGAGCCCCAGGGCTACCGGCTCCTCTACCAGGGTCTCTACCTGGCGCCGCTGATGGTAGCCGAGGCCCTCAAGACGGCGGTTTTTGCCGCCCGGCTGTTCGAGCGCCTGGGCTTTGAGGTCTTCCCGCCCCACAATGCTCCCCGCACGGACATCGTACAGGCGGTGGAATTGGGCAGCCCGCAAAGGCTCCTCGCCTTTTGCCGGGGTCTGCAAAAGGCGTCACCGGTGGATTCCCGGGCCCTGCCCGAACCCTCATACCTGCCCGGCTACAGGGGGGAAGTGCTGATGGCCGCCGGCACGTTCGTCCAGGGAGCTTCACTCGAGCTTTCCGCCGACGCCCCCTGGGAGCCGCCTTACACGGTGTACCTCCAAGGCGGTCTGTCCTACTGCTACGGCCAGATCGGGGTACTGGCCGCAGCGCAGGAACTCCTGGCCGCAGGTCTGCTGCCCAGGCCTTTACAGGAGGATATTGTCGCCCGGTAGCGAATTCCCTTGGGAAAAGGCGGACGAGGCACGGGAGGCGATACCCTCTGGGCACACAAGCCATAAGGATAGGATTGCTCGGTCTGGGCACGGTAGGAAGCGGCGTCGTCAAGCTCCTGCAGGAGAACGGGGAAGACATTGCCACCAAGGTGGGATGCCCGCTTCGCATTGAGCGCATTCTGGTGCGGGATAAGAATAAACCCCGCCCGGTGGCGGTGGACCCTGCACTGATCACGGACGATCCCGCCGACATCCTGGAAGATCCGGCTATCGAAATCGTGGCCGAACTTATCGGCGGCCTGGAGCCGGCCCGGGAATTCATCCTTCGCGCTCTGGAAGCCGGAAAGAACGTGGTAACGGCCAACAAGGACGTACTGGCCGTGCACGGACAACAGCTGTTGCAGGCGGCAGAAGCCCGGGGGCTCGATTTCTTTTTCGAGGCCAGCGTGGGCGGAGGTATACCTATAATCCATCCCCTGAAGGAATTATTGGCCGCCAACCGTATCCGCCAGGTGCTGGGGATCGTCAACGGCACTACCAACTTTATCCTGACCAAGATGACGGTGGAGGGCAAGGATTTTGCGGAGGCTCTCGGCGAGGCCCAGGCTATGGGGTACGCCGAGAGCGACCCTTCTGCCGACGTGGAAGGGGCAGATGCCGCCCGCAAGCTGGCCATACTGGCTTCCATAGCCTTCAACACCCGGGTGACCTATCCGGAGGTATACGCCGAGGGAATTGGCCGGATCTCCGCCCGGGACATCCTTTACGCCGGCGAGCTGGGCTACGTGATCAAACTCCTGGCCATCGGCCGGGAGGAGGAGCAAGAGGTAGAGGTTCGGGTGCATCCCGCCCTGGTGCCCAAGGATCATCCCCTGGCTACGGTTTCGGACGTGTTCAACGCCATCTTTATTCGCGGCGACGCCGTGGGAGAAGCCATGTTCTACGGCCGCGGCGCCGGGCAAATGCCCACGGCCAGCGCCGTAGTGGGGGACCTGATGCTGGTGGCCAGAAACCTGCTCCACGGGTCCACCGGCCGGATAACCTGCACCTGTTACCGGCAGCTTCCCGTCCGACCCATGGGCCGGGTGGAGTGCAAGTACTACCTGCGGTTCACGGTGAAAGACCGGCCGGGAGTTTTGGCCCGCATTGCCGGGGCCTTCGGGGAGGCCGGGGTCAGCCTGGCTTCGGTTATTCAGAAGCGGAGCTTTGAGGGCTGGGCGGAACTGGTGCTCATTACCCACCGGGTTCGGGAAGAGAACCTCCAGAGGGCCCTCGCCATCATCCGGGATCTGCCGGTGGTCAAGTCGGTGGACAACCTGATCCGCGTGGAGGAGGGAATCTAGTTTGAACTGGCCCGGGGTTTTGGCCGTTTACGGCGAATTCCTACCCCTTACCCCTAATACCCCTCACCTTACCCTTTACGAGGGAGGGACTCCGCTCTTGCCCGCTCCCAAGCTTTCCCGGGCGGTGGGAGCGCAGGTATACCTCAAGTACGAGGGTCTTAACCCCACCGGGTCGTTCAAGGACCGGGGCATGGTGGTGGCGGTGGCCAAGGCCCTGGAGGAAGGGGCACGGGCCATAATGTGCGCCTCCACCGGCAACACCTCGGCCTCGGCGGCGGCCTACGCCGCCCGTTCCGGCCTGGCCTGCAGCGTGCTGGTTCCCGACGGCAACATCGCCCTGGGCAAACTGGCCCAGGCCCTCATCTACGGGGCCAGGGTAATTGCGGTCCGGGGCAACTTCGACGCCGCCCTGCGCCTGGCGCGGACCATCACCGAGAAGTACCCCATAGTACTGGTCAACTCGGTTAATCCGTATCGCCTCGAGGGGCAGAAGACCGCCGCCTTTGAAATCTGCGATGTGCTCGGTCGGGCGCCGGAGTACCTGGCCATTCCTGTTGGCAACGCCGGCAATATCAGTGCTTACTGGATGGGTTTCAGGGAATACCAAGAACGCGGCCGCGTGGCCTCCCGCCCCCGGATGCTGGGCTTTCAGGCGGCCGGAGCCGCCCCCATTGTCCTGGGCCGGCCGGTAGAGAACCCGGAAACGGTGGCCACGGCCATTCGCATCGGGAACCCGGCAAGTTGGGACAAGGCGGTTCGCGCCTATCAGGAGTCCGGCGGCCTGATCGAAACCGTGACCGACGAGGAGATCCTGGCCGCCCAGAAGCGACTGGCCTCCGAGGAGGGGGTTTTTGCCGAGCCGGCCTCGGCGGCGTCCGTGGCCGGGGTGCTGAAGCTGGGGCAGAGGGGGTTCTTCCGACCGGAGGAGGCAGTGGTCTGCGTGCTTACCGGTCACGGGCTCAAGGACCCCCAGGTAGCCATAGCCCAGGCTGCCGAGCCCATACGGGTACCGGCGGAGGAAAAGGCGGTGGCCGAGGCGGTGCTTTCGTAAGCCCCGGGGTGGCCGGTGCAGAACGGAGGCTATAGTCTTGATTATCAGGGTAAGCGTCCCTGCCAGTACCGCTAATCTGGGACCGGGGTTTGATAGTGTCGGGATGGCGCTCTCGCTGTATAATTATCTAGAAGTAGAGGAGCGGGAGGAGCCGGGACTATATGTAGAGGTTGAGGGTGAGGGGAAGGGCATTCTTCCCTGTCACCGGGAAAACCTGGTGGCAAAGGTAATGCTGGATTTCTTTCAAGAGGTAGGGTACCACCCTTCCGGGCTCAGTTTGCGCCTGCAGAACAATATCCCCATCGGTAAAGGGCTGGGTTCCTCGGCGGCGGCGGTGGCCGCAGCCCTGGTCGCGGCCAACCGCATGGCGGGGAGCCCGCTGGGAAGACCGGAACTCTTGGAACTGGGGACCCGCTGGGAGGGACATCCCGATAACGTGGCCGCCGCCCTGTACGGCGGGGTAGTGGTAACGGTGTGCCATCAGGGCGGAGTAGTGTGCCGTCGCCTGGACCCGCCGCAGCGGCTTCAGGTGGTGGTAGCCGTTCCCGATTTCTCCTTGCCCACTTCCCGGTCCCGGCGGGTACTCCCGGAGGTGGTTCCGGTAAAGGACGCCATTTTCAATTTGGGCCGGATGGGTCTGCTGGTACTGGCCCTGCTCCGGGGAGATCTGGAGCTGCTGCCGGTGGCCACGGAGGACCGCCTGCACCAGCCCTACCGGGCCACGCTGATTCCCGGACTGGATGAGATATTCCGCGCCGCCCGCGAGGCGGGAGCCCTGGGCGTGGCCCTCAGCGGCTCGGGGCCGGCGGTGATCGCTCTGACCACCGCCGGTGCGGTGGGCGTGGGTGAGGCCATGCGCGACGCCTTCGGCGCCCATAACGTGGAGAGCCAGATTTGGATTCTGGCCCCCACTGGGGAAGGGGCGCAGGTGGCCGCGCCGGAAGACGGAAACCCTCAGTCCGGAAACCTTTCTTCCTGCGAACCGGATTGTGCGCGGGCGGGCGCCGATCAATAAACCGGGTTGAAGGAGTGGCGGAAGTGAGCCTGATAGTCCAAAAGTACGGGGGTACCTCGGTGGCCAACGCGGAGCGAATCAAGAATGTGGCCGCCCGCGTGGCCGAGTATTACCGGCAGGGGCATCAGATGGTGGTGGTGGTTTCCGCACGGGGCGACACCACCGACGAATTGATCGCCCTGGCCAGGGAGATAACCCCCCGCCCGCCGGAGCGAGAACTGGATATGCTCCTGGCGACGGGAGAGCAGCAGTCTATTGCCTTTGTGGCCATGGCTATTCGGGAACTGGGGCTGCCGGTCATATCCCTTACCGGACCGCAGGTGGGTATCCTGACCGATAACGCCCATACCAAGGCCCGCATTCTGAACGTCAGCTCGGAGAGGCTAAACGCCGAACTGGCCAAGGGGCAAATCGTGATCGTCGCCGGCTTTCAGGGCGTGACCATTGACAACGAGATCACCACTCTCGGCCGCGGAGGGTCGGATACGACCGCGGTGGCGGTGGCCGCAGCCCTCAAGGCCGACCTGTGCGAGATCTATACGGACGTGGACGGAGTTTACACGGCCGACCCCCGGGTAGTGCCGGAGGCACGCAAGCTGCCGGTGGTTTCCTACGACGAGATGCTGGAGATGGCCAGCCTGGGCGCCCAGGTACTGCAGCCCCGGGCGGTGGAGTTCGCCAAGCAGTACGGAGTAAGACTGCACGTGCGCTCCAGTTTCAACTATAACCAGGGGACTATGGTTCAGGAGGTAGGCTCCATGGAGAGGGAAATAGTAGTGACCGGGGTGGCGCACGACCGTAACGTGGCCAAGATAGGAATCTTCGGAGTCCCGGATCGGCCGGGCATCGCCTCCCGGCTGTTCTCGGCTCTGGCCGCAGAGCGGGTCAACGTGGACATGATCGTGCAGAGCGCCATGCGCGACCAGCGCAACGACATCTCCTTTACGGTGGGCAAGGACGATCTGGCCAGGGCCGTAGAAGTGGTTGCCCGGGTAAAGGAGGAAATAGGAGCTGAGGGTTACGTATACGATGACGGGGTGGCCAAGGTTTCCATCGTGGGCGCGGGCATGATCACCAACCCCGGGGTGGCGGCGCAGATGTTCGAGACTCTGGCGGAGGAAGGCATTAACATTGAGATGATCAGTACTTCCGAAATCAAGGTGTCCTGCGTCATCCGCGCCGGAGAAACGGAAAAGGCGGTACGGGCGCTGCACCGCAGGTTCCGCCTGGCTCAGGGCTAGGCCTGGGGCTCCAAAGGCAAAACGAATGGTCGGAACGGCCGGATTTGAACCGGCGACCCCTACCACCCCAAGGTAGTGCGCTACCAAGCTGCGCTACGTCCCGACCGCGTCTATTGTACCCTATTGATCTCGCCTCGTCAAGCGCCGGTCAGCCTGACGTATCCCCACTTTCGAGTTAACTTGAGTTGACTGGCGGTACCGGGTGCTCGCCTGAGTACATTGGCAACTCGCCGGGAACCGAACTTGGCGAGGACGAGCGCGGAGGCGGGCCGGAGGCCACGGACGGCCGAAGCCGAGGAGCGCCATGGACGGCGCTTCCGAGGGGAGCCCGCCGTAGCGCGAAGGCTGAGCCCTAGTTTGGTCGGCGAGGTGACAGTACGAACGGGGAGCACCCGGTACCGCCCGTGGGAAAGTGGGGATAACTCAGCCGGTCAGCCTGGGTGGTCCCCGGTTTCGGGCCGACAAGCGGTGCGGAGGAGCTTCCCTGAGTACGTTGGCACCTTGCCAGGTGCCGAACTTGGCGAGAAGTGGCTATGGACGGGTTCTTCATCGGGGAGTCTGTCGGAACCCGCAGTTCAACTGCAGTACGGTCGGCGACGGACGCGAGCGGTAGCAGGTGCAGGCGGGCCATTGCGGGAAGGTAGATGGCTCGGGCGGCAAGGGTTATCAGGGGAGAAAGGGTGAATCCAAATGGCAACACTGAGCTTCTTCGGCGCGGCCAGGACGGTCACCGGAGCCTGTTTCTTGCTGGAGACGCGCACCAGCAAAGTACTGCTAGACTGCGGTCTGTTTCAGGGGCCCAGGGCAGTAAGGGAGCGCAACTATCAGCCGTTTCCGTTCAACCCCGCCTCGATCGATTTCCTGCTTCTCACTCACGCCCACATCGACCACAGCGGCCTCATTCCCAAGCTCTACCGTCACGGCTTCAGGGGAAAAATCCTCGCCACCGCACCCACCTGTGATCTCTGTGAGGCGCTGCTGCCGGACAGCGCCCACGTCCAGGAAATGGAGGTGGAACGCAAGAACCGGAAGCTGCAGCGGGCGGGCCGCCCCTTAATTCAGGCCATTTACACCTCCGAGGAGGCCTATCACTGTCTGCGTCTCTTCCAGCCCGTAGAATACCGGCGGGTACTCGGCCTCACTCCGGAAGTAAAGGCCTGCTTCTACGAAGCCGGCCACATCCTGGGTTCTGCCAGCATCAAGCTTTGGGTAAGGGACGGGGACGAAGAGGCTACGCTTTTGTTTTCCGGGGATCTGGGGCGGGTGGACCAGCCGCTGGTAAACGATCCCCACCCCCCGGAGGGTGCGGATTTCGTGATAATGGAATCGACCTACGGCAACCGGCTGCACCCTCCGGGCGGCGACGGCCTGGGGCGCCTGGCGCAGATTATTGCCGAGACCCACCGTCGAGGCGGAAACGTGCTCATCCCCGCTTTCGCCGTCGAGCGCACGCAGGACGTGCTTTATGCTCTGGGCCGGCTTCTGGATTCGGGGGCTTTGGACCCGGGGCGGGTATACCTGGACAGCCCTCTGGCGGTGGCAGCTACGGAGATTTTCTGCCGCTACCTTGCCCAGCTGGATGAGGAAACCCAGATCATGGCCGTGGAACGGGGAGGAACCTGTCCCTTCCTGCTGCCGGGAATGAAGCTGTGCCGTACCTCCGATGAATCCCGGGCCATCAACCAGGTTTCCCAAGGAGCGGTCATCATCGCCGCCAGCGGCATGTGCGACGCCGGCCGGATAAAGCATCACCTGAAACATAATCTCTGGCGGCCGGAATGCACCGTGGTCCTGGTCGGCTATCAGGCGGAGGGAACCCTCGGCCGGCGACTGGCAGAAGGGGAGAAGGAGGTAACCATTCACGGAGAGCCGGTGGCGGTGCGGGCGCGCATTGAGAAGCTGGATGATTTTTCCGCCCACGCCGATCAGAACGGATTGGTTTCCTGGGTGGCCGGCCAGCGCCGGCGTCCCCGTTTGGTCTTTCTGACCCACGGAGAAGAGGAGGCCCTGAACACCCTGGCGGCAAGGCTGGAGGAGGAACTGGGGCTTTCGACGGCCATACCCGACTGGAAAGAGCAGGTGCAACTGTCCCCGGAGGACGCCGGCGGGGCGAGGGAAACGGAAGTGATGGCCGCAGGAGAGCAGCCGGCCGAAGTTGGCTCCAACCTTCAGGAATTCCAGGCAGAACTCAATCGCTTTAAAGGCGCCCTTGAACGGTGGCAGCGGGAGGAAGTGCGGGCCGGACGCTACCAGGCCGCCCTGGCCCGGCTCCGGAGGTGGCAGGACGAGCTACGGAATGCATAGCCCTTCTCCTTCCAGGTTAGGTTATTATTGGCCGGTCCTGCGGGACCGGCTTTTGGTTGGAGGACGGAGGATTACGGATGGCCGTGCCCGTGATGTACGTGGTACGTTCCTGCCGGGGCGGTATGCTGCAGCACCTGCTTCACCTGCTGCAGTACCTGGATCGCAGCCACTTCCGGCCGCTGGTAGCCGGGACCCCCGAAGAGGCCCTGGTGGCGGCCCTCCGGGACCTGGACGCGGATTTTCGCCCGCTGCCCGTGGGTCAGGGGTGGCACCCTATCGGCCGCCGGCGGCTACAGCGGGAGTTGGAGGGCCTGTTGCGGGCCGAAGGCGTCAGGCTGGTGCATACCCACGGCGTGCTGGCGGGTCTGGTGGCGCGGTACCCCGCCTACCGGGCCGGGGTACGGGTGCTGGTTACGTGCCACAACCTGATCTACACCCGGCCGGGCTGGCCGTGGCGCAAGCGTCTCCTGGCGCGCTGGCAACGGCGTCTGGTTCCCTACACCGATCGCTTCATCGCCGTCTGCCGGGCCCTGGCCGAGGAACTCCGGCGCTTTGAAGGCGTGCCACCGGAGAAGATCGCGGTAATTCCTAACGGCGTAGACCTGGAGCGCCTGGATGCGGTGCTGGCGCGGGGCAGGAGCCTGCCCCCGCCGTTCGACCGGGGGCCGGTAGTGGGCACTTTTTGCCGGCTCATCCCGGAGAAAGGGCCGGACCTGTTCTTGAAGGCCGCCGCCGTGATAGCCCGGCAGGTACCGGAAAGCCGCTTCGTCATAGCAGGGGACGGGCCGTGGCGGCCACACCTCGAGGCGCTCGCCCGCGGGTTGGGGCTGGGCGGGCGCGTGGGCTTCCTCGGCTGGGTGGAGGAGGCGGCGGGCCTTCTGCCCCGGCTGGCAGTATACGTTCAGGCCTCCCGCCAGGAGGGGCTCTCCCTGGCGGTGCTGGAGGCCATGGCCGCCCGGCGGCCGGTGGTGGCCTTTCGCACCGGCGGTTTGGCAGAGGTCATCCGTCCGCACCGAAACGGTCTGCTGGTACCGGCGCAGTCCTGGCCGGAATTGGCCCAGGCGGTAACGGCCTTGCTGCGCGATCGCGGGCTGGCCGATCGCCTGGCGGCCGAGGGGCGCCGCACGGTGCAGGAGCGGTATTCGGCAAGAGAAACGGTGGAGCGCACCCAGGCCTTATACCGAGACCTGCTGGGACGGGAGTAGGAAAGGGGGATGGCTCCGGGTTGCTTCCGCCTTTCTACCGGAAATCCCGGTCTGCGTGGCTCCCGGTTTGGGCCCGGGACTCGCGGGGAGTCCGGCAGGCCAAACCGCCGGTGGACGGGAGGAGGTGACCCGCAAGAATGGCCTGCGGGATGCGACCGCTGGTCGCGGTCTTGTTGGTAGCGGGCCTGCTGTGGCCGGGTTCGACCGCCGCCCGGTCTGAGCCGTCGGCCCGGGCGTTGGTGGTGCTGACGGAAGGGTTAACCCTGGAAGAACTGCTCGTCTACGGCGGCCCCCAGGCTGAGGCCCTGGTTCGGCGGGGGGCTCTGGGGCTCATGAACCTCAGCGGAGCGCACCGAAGCCCTATTCAGGCGGCCACCCTGCTTGGAGCGGGTGAGGTCCTGAGGATTGACGGCGAGGAGGCAACGGCATTTGACGTCTCTGAGGTGGAAGAAGGGGAGAAGGCGGGTGTCACCTGGGCCCGGCGTACCGGCCTCCCCGTACCCGAGACCGGGGCAGTGGTGCCCGGGTGGCCGGCCCTGCTGGCCGCGGCCGAGAAGCAAGGGGCCATTGTGGGGCGTCTGGGCGCGGAGATCCGCCGCAGCGGGCGCACCGCCGCGGCCTTCGGCAACGGCGACACCGAGAAGGAGTACTTCCGGCCGGCAGCTCTGGTTGCGGCCGACGAGTGGGGACGGGTGCAATTCGGCGCGGTGGGTTCCGGCACCCTGAAGTACGGTCGGGACGGACTCCTCGGCCGCATGACCGATGAAACACTGCTCCTGGAATGCATCTCCCGTCTTCCCCCGGGGGTAGCCCTGGTGGTGGTGGATACCGGCGACGGTCACCGCATTGAGGCCAATCGCAGCCGGGCTCTTCCTGAGGTGGTGCGACGGGAGAAGCTGCGGTTCACGTCCCGGCTGGTTGCCCTAGTGGAAGAATTGGAGGAGCACAGCCCGGAGAACACGCGAATCTTCCTGGTAGGGCTGGGTCCGGGCGGGGAGGCTCTGACGGAGAACAACCTCCTGGTGCCGGTGCTCATGCTCGGCGAAGGCGTAAAGCAAGGGTGGCTCAGCTCTCCCACCACCAGGCGGCCCGGCCTGATATCGGCGGTGGACTTCTGCCCCACCCTCCTGGACGTTCTGGGGATGCCGGTGCCGCCGGATTTGCCCGGCCGCCCGTGGCGAGTGGTGCCGGCCCGCGGGGGGCCGGAGGAGCTCGTGACCCTGAATCGCGAGCTGGCCATGGTTCGCACCGCCCGGCCCATATTGGTGAGGGCCTACATTGCCTTACTTATGGTAGTCATGGGGCTGGCGGTGGTTGCCTTCCTGGGGCCTGGGAGAACCAAGGTGTGGTCGCGCCGGGTCCTGCCCGGGGCACTCCTGTTCCTGGCCGCAGTACCCCTGGCCTTCCTTCTCTTGGCTTCGGTGCGGACTCCCTCCCTTCCGGCTTACGCCGGGCTTTTGGTTACCCTTGCCGTCCTGATCACCCTGGGCTGTACCCGTTTGGGCCGGGATCGGCGGCAGGCCTGGCTGTTTTTGGGAACGGCGGTGGTGGCAACCCTAACCGTCGACACGCTCATGGGAGCTCCGTGGCAGCAGAAGGCCTTACTCAGCTATGATCTTATGTCCGGTGCTCGCTACTACGGAATCGGAAACGAGTACATGGGGGTACTGGTGGGAAGCGCCCTTCTGGCCGGAGGTGTGCTGTTGGAAGGGGGCAGGGAAGCCTGGCGGACCGGATTTGCAGGCCTCATATGGACGACGGTACTGTCCTTGTTGGCCTCACCGGCCCACGGCGCCAACGCCGGCGGCATGATAACCGCGGCCTGCGCCTTTGGGACGGCGGCCGTGCTGCTGGCGCGCGCCCGGCCGGCTTGGAGGACGGTTCTGTGGGTTGGGCTGATAACCGTGGCGGTCTCCGCAACCGCGGTCTGGTGGGACGGAGCCCAGAGCGTGGCGGCGCAATCGCATTTCGGACGCGCTCTGGATCTGGTGAGACAGCAGGGCTGGCCGGCACTTCAGGAGATGGTGGCCCGGAAGCTTTCCACCAGCCTGCGGCTCATCCGCTATACGATCTGGACCCGGGCACTCCTGGCCGGGATGGTGGTGCTGGCGGTATTGTTCTATCACCCTGTAGGGAAGCTGGACCGGTTCCGGTCTGCTCTCCCGCGTCTGAGCAGGTGCCTGGGGGCGATGGTGCTGGCAAGCTTTGTCGCCCTAATCTTCAACGATTCGGGCATTGTAGCCGCGGCCACCATGATGATTTACGGAATCGGGCCGCTTTTGAGCCTTATACTCGACGAGAGGACGTTGTTGACAAAGGACCCCCCGGGGGTTAAAATGGGTGTTGATTGAAATCTGGATAAAGGAGGAATGATAATTGCAAGCATTGGGCCGTCACGTGTTGGCTGAAATCTATGGGTGCGACTTCGACATCCTCAACGACGTGAAGAAGATCGAAGAGATTATGGTCAACGCGGCCTTGGCGGCCGGCGCAGAGGTGCGCGAGTTCGTATTCCATAGGTTCAGCCCGCAGGGCGTCAGCGGCGTGGTGGTCATTTCCGAATCGCACCTGGCAATCCATACCTGGCCGGAATTGGGGTACGCGGCGGTAGACGTTTTTACCTGTGGCCAGCGGGTTAATCCCTGGGAGGCCTGCCGGTACCTGACGGAGAAGTTCGGGGCGAGCCACGTAAACGCCACCGAAGTACAGCGTGGTATCTTCCAGCCCGCCCTCCGGCAGGCAGCCAATTTATAGGAGGGGGATATTTATTTTATTACCCGGTAGTTACCAGCAAGGGCACCACAGTTAGGCTTAAGCCTTACGCCGGAGCGGTCGTAAGGCTTAAGCGTTTCTATGGGGAGGATTTCGGCGGCTCCTGCCGAATACTAAGCGATAGTGGGAGGATGGCCAGGTGGATACGGACGCGGCTAAGGCTTTCGCCCTCATTGGCCCAGACCTGGAGGAAGTGCGGGACCAAGTGGCCCGGGAGTTGCGGCTCGAGGGAGCCGTGCCTCTCGGTCTGGTCGGCCGGGAGTTGGCCAGTTTTGGCGCCAGTCTCCCTCCCGCCCTGGTGATACTCTCCGCCCGGCCTTACCATTACCGTCCGCAAGTGGTCAAGGCTCTGGCGTGCGTTTTTCAATTCATTTACCTGGCCACCCGGATTCACTGCTTTCCCCAGGGGCGGCCCGGCCTGCCGGTGCTGGTGGGAGACCTTCTCTACTCAAAGTTCTTCTTTTACCTCTGTCGATACAACTGCCTCGAATTCCTGGCGCCTCTGGCCCAGGTGATTTGCCGGATTCACGAAGGCGGAGCCCTGCGGTACGGCCGGCCGGATTGGGGTTTCCCGGAGTGCCTGGAAGTCGTCGACCGTCAGGCGGCGTTGCTGTTTCAAGAGGCCTGCCGGGTAGGAGCCAGGGTGGCCGGAGCCTCGAGCGGTGAAGCCGAGACGCTGGGTCGTTACGGCTTCAACCTGGGGCGAGCGTGGGGATTGTATGAGCTGGGCATAGTCCCTGAAGCGAGACGAGAATTCCTCCTACGTGCCGAGCAGGAGCTTTCGGCGCTTCCTCCGCAGAGGGAATGCGAAGCCCTGCTGAAGCTTTCGAGGACGGTAGGGGCCTTGGTGGTGGCAACCCGGTGAAGCCGGCGACGGGTATTGACCTTACCGGGCCCAAGAAAGAGGCCTTCATCAGAAACCTGTTTGACGGCATCGCCCACCGGTATGATTTCCTGAACACGGTGCTCAGCTTCAATCTGGATAAGCGCTGGCGCCGCTTTGCCGCCGCTCAGACCGGACTGGGTTCTGGAGGGCGAGCCCTGGACGTGTGCTGCGGTACCGGCATGTTGGCCCTGGAGTTGGCCAGGCTTGCCGGACCCCGGGGCGAGGTAGTAGGGCTCGATTTTTCCGAGGCCATGCTGGGGGTAGCCGCCCGCCGGTTGGCCCGCCTCCCCGAAGGTGCCGTAATCAGGCTGGTCCGCGGCAACGCGGTAGCCCTGCCGTTTCCGGATAACAGTTTCGACTGCGCTACCATTGCCTTTGCCCTGAGGAATGTGCCCGACGTGGAGATGACGCTAAGGGAAATGCGCCGCGTGGTAAGACCCGGGGGAAGGGTGGTCTCCCTGGAGCTGGCCCAGCCGGGGGCTTTCGGCTTTCGCCAGGCCTACCAGCTTTACTTCTACTATCTGGTGCCCTTCCTGGGTCGGCTGGGCGTAGGCTTCGGCGGGCCCTATCGCTATCTGCCGGAATCCGTCCGGCGCTTTCCCCACCAGAGGGAGGTCCTGGCGCTGTTCGGACGAATAGGTCTGGTCGATTCCGTCCTTTACGAATTGACCGGCGGGGTGGCGGCGGTGCACGTGGGCACCAAGGCCTGGTCGGATACGGCGGATTGCTGCATGCCCGAAGGAGGGCGTCCGGAGGAGGAGACAGATTGGCTTACGAGGACCTCCGTTCCTTCTTGAACGACCTGGAGGCCAGGGGCTGGCTAAGGCGCGTAAGTGCACCGGTAGATCGGGAACTGGAGATCAGCGAGATCACCAGGCGGGTGGTAAAGGCTCGAGGCCCGGCGCTGTGGTTCGAACGCGTCAGAGGCTTCGAGGTCCCGGTGGTCACCAACCTCTTCGGCACTTACGAGCGTATGGCCCTGGCCCTGGGCGTCTCTTCCCTGGAGGAGCCGGCGGAGCGTCTCAAGCAATGGCTCAGACCGGATCGCCTCCCCCAGGGAATATGGGAGGGTATAAGGGCGCTGCCGGGATGGGCAGAGATGGCCGGGTACCTGCCCCGCCGTGTACGCCGAGCCCCCTGTCAGGAAGTCGTGCGCAAGGAGCCGACGATTGATTTTCTGCCGGTACTCAAGTGCTGGCCGGAGGATGCCGGTCCCTTCATAACCCTACCGCTGGTGTTTACCCGTGACCATGACGGTCGGCAGAATGTGGGTATGTACCGTATGCAGGTATTCGACGGCCGGACCCTGGGCCTGCACTGGCAGGTGCACAAGGATGGGGCGGCCATATGGCGGGAGGCGAGAAGGCGCGGCGATCGCCTGGAGGTAGCCGTGGCCCTGGGCGGCGATCCGGTTCTCATCTATGCCGCCACCGCCCCTTTACCGCGCGGCATAGGGGAACTTCTGCTGGCCGGCTTCCTCAGGCGCCAGGCGGTGCCGTTGGTACGCTGCCTCAGCGTGGATCTAGAGGTGCCGGCGGAGGCAGAAATCGTGCTGGAGGGCTACGTGGAGCCCGAAGAGCTCCGTACGGAAGGGCCCTTCGGCGACCACACAGGCTTTTACTCCCCTGCCGAACCCTACCCGGTGATGCACCTTACCTGCGTGACCCACCGCAGGGACCCCGTTTACCCCGCTACCGTGGTGGGCCCCCCACCCATGGAGGATGCCTACCTTGGGCTGGCTACGGAGAGGCTGTTTCGGCCCCTGGTACAGACTTTCCTGCCGGAGGTGGTGGACCTGCACCTGCCTGCCGCAGGAGCCTTTCACAACTGGGTGATCGTATCCATAAAGAAGGAATACCCCGGGCAGGCGCGCAAGGTCATGCACGGGCTGTGGGGGCTGGGTCAGCTGGCCTTGAGCAAGTTCATCGTGGTGGTGGACGCCGAGGTGGACGTCCACGACCTGGAGCAGGTCATCTGGCAGGTAGGAGCTAACGTGGACCCGGCTCGAGACCTGGTGCTGGGCCAGGGCCCGCTCGATGCCCTGGATCACGCTCCCAACCTCGTGGGTTACGGCGGGAAGCTGGGTATCGACGCCACCCGGAAGGGACCGAGGGAAGGTTACTCCCGGGAGTGGCCCAAGGCGCTGAGCATGAGCCGGGCAGTCGAGGATTTGGTGGAGCGCAGGTGGAAGGAATATGGGCTATAGGCTGGCGACGGCCAGGGGATTGTGGGCTGCAGGCCGGAAGGCCACCCTTCTGGCCGAACTGATCAAGGTGGAGCACACGGTATTCGCCCTGCCGTTCGCCTACCTGGGAGCCCTGCTGGCCGCCGGCGGGTTGCCCACGGGCAGGGAAGTCTGGTGGATCACCGTAGCTATGGTGGCCGCCCGCACCGCAGCCATGTGCCTGAACCGCCTGATCGACCGCACCCTGGACGCCCTTAATCCCCGTACGGCCGGGCGGGCGCTGCCCCGGGGACTGCTCAGGACGGGTGAGGTATGGGCGCTTGCCCTTGTTGCCCTGGCGGTCCTGTTCTGGGCGGCTCTGATGCTCAATCGTCTGTGCTTGTACCTCCTGCCGGTGGCGGTAGCCGTACTGGTGGTCTACCCTTACACGAAACGCTGGACCTGGGGCTGCCACTGGATCCTCGGGGGCGCGGACGGGCTGGCACCGCTCGGCGCCTGGGTAGCCGTCCGCGGGGTGGTGGACGGACCGAGCCTGTGGCTCTGGGCGGCGGTTGCGGCCTGGGTGGCCGGGTTCGATATCGTATATGCCTGTCAGGACATCGAATTCGACCGGCGTTACGGGCTGCATTCACTCCCGGCACGCTTCGGTCCCCGGATCGCCCTAACCTGGGCCAAGATCAACCACGTGGCCGTCCCCCTGCTCCTGGCGGCCGCCGGGGTGGCTGCGGGGGCCGGGGCGTGGTACCTGGCCGGGGTGGCGCTGAGCGCGGGCCTGCTGGCTTACGAGCACCGGTTGGTTTCGCCGGTCGATTTTTCCCGGCTGAACTATGCCTTTCTTAACGTGAATGGATATCTGAGCGTTTTGATGTTTGGTTTTGCGCTTGCAGACCGGATTCTGGCGCAAGGATAAGGCCGGAGGCCGGATGCGGAACTGCCCGGCCGGCGGATTCGACAGGGCGGAGCCCCGGGAAGTCCTGCGGCAGGCTCCGGGGTTAGACAGGAGCCGTTACATGGTGTATAATGCGAAGCGGCAAAAAAAGGACGGGAGGATCAGACCTTGAGGCGCTGGTCGTTGGTGGTTGCGGCAGTAGTCTGGCTGGGGCTGGGAGTGTTTCTTAGCTGGGTCAACGGTCTGGCCGAACACGGCGGTCACTCCGGCGCGGCCGAAGGAGTACAGACCGAGCAGGCGGCGCACTAGCAGCAAGGTTTGGGAAAGCCCTAGGAGGTGAGGCCGGTGGGTAAGCTACCGGTGTATCGCGGTACCGATGACTACATCGCCGATCGGGACCTGCAGGACGTGGTAAACGTAGCCGTGGCCCTGGGACGCCCCTTGCTCATCAAGGGTGAGCCGGGCACCGGCAAGACCATGCTGGCCCAGAGCATCGCCAAGGCCCTGGGGCTCCGGCTGATCATCTGGAGTATCAAGTCCACAACCAAAGCCCAGGAGGGCCTTTACGTCTACGACACGGTGCAGAGGCTCTACGATAGCCAGTTCGGGGACCGGGACGTATCGGACATCAAACAGTACATCAAACTGGGCAAGCTGGGGGAAGCCTTTATTTCCGATGACCCGGTGGTACTGCTGATCGACGAAATCGACAAGGCCGATCTGGAGTTTCCCAACGACCTGCTCTGGGAACTGGACATGATGAGCTTCTTTATCCCCGAAACCGGCGAAACCGTGACCGCCAAGCACCGGCCCATCGTCGTGATTACCAGCAACGCGGAAAAGGAACTGCCGGACGCCTTTCTGCGGCGCTGCCTGTTCCACTATATTGCCTTTCCGGATCAGGAAATGATGGCCCGGATCGTGCGGGTTCATTTCCCCGATCTGGAGGAGAGGCTGGTGCAGCAGGCCATTGCCGCCTTTTACTGGCTCAGGGAAGTGCCCGGCCTCCTCAAGAAGCCCAGCACCAGCGAACTTCTGGATTGGCTTCAGGCTTTAGTGATCGGCGGAGTGAAGCCGGATCGTCTTACCAAGGAATTGCCGTTCCTGGGCGTGCTCCTCAAGAAGAATCAGGATTTGGATCTGGTCCACAAGTATATGGAGGCCTACGGGGTGGGCGGCAGCCCCCGGCCGGGCGTGGTGCGGGGGTGGCCGCGCTAACCGGCCCGGACGGCCCGGCGCAGAAGGGGTGAGGCAGCCGTGTTCACCGACTTCTTTTACCTTTTGCGCTCCGAGGGAGTTCCGGTCACGCTCACCGAGTGGATGACCTTTCTGGAGGGTCTGGCCAAAGGACTGTCCTACGCCAATCTGAACTCCTTTTACCATTTGGCCCGCGCTACCCTGGTAAAGAGCGAGGCTCATTTCGATCGCTTCGACGTGGCGTTTCTCAAGTATTTTTCCGGGATCGATACCCCGGAAGCGCTGCTGGATAAGGTGTGGGAGTGGCTTGCCAATCCCCTGCCGCCCCGGGGTATCAGCCCTGAGGAGTTGGAGCGGTGGCGCAGGCTGCAGGAAGAGGTTGATCTGGAGGAGCTGCAGCGCCAGTTTCTGGAAAGGCTGCGCGAGCAGACCGAGGCCCACCATGGGGGAAGCCGCTGGATAGGCACGGGAGGGACTTCGCCCTTCGGTCACTCCGGCTACCATCCCGGCGGGATCCGGGTGGGAGGGGAAAGCCACGCCCGATCGGCGGTCAAGGTGGCGGCCGAACGGCGGTTTCGCGCCTACCGCGACGACGAGACCCTGGGTGTGCGCCAGTTCGAGGTGGCCCTGCGGCGCCTGCGGCAGTTGAGTACGAAGGTGGAGGGGCCGAAGGACGAGCTGGACCTGGACGGAACCATTCGGGAGACTTGCCGGCAGGGCGGGTTCCTGGAGCTGGTTTGGACCCGCGGACGCAAGAACAAGGTCAAGGTGTTGCTCCTGATGGACGTAGGCGGTTCCATGGTCCCCTACAGCCGGCTCTGCAGCCAGCTCTTTACGGCGGTGCACCGGGCCAGCCACTTCCAGGATCTGCGCTTCTACTACTTCCACAACTGCGTTTACGACTATCTCTACCTGGACCACGCCTGCCACCCGCGCAACTCGGTGAAGACCGACCAGGTGCTCAAGAACCTGGGCGGGGACTACAAGCTCATCATGGTGGGAGATGCCTGCATGGCTCCCAGCGAGCTGACCCAGCCGGGCGGCATCATCTGGTGGGGTATGTATAATGAGGAGCCGGGCCTGGTATGGCTGGAACGCCTGGCCCGGCACTTTTCCCATAACGTCTGGCTCAATCCCATTCCCGCCGGGGAATGGGATACGGTCTACGGGCATCAAACCCTGAACCTGATCCGGCGCGTATTTCCCATGTACGAACTGACCGTCGACGGCCTTACCCAGGCCGTGAAAAAGCTTCTGGTCCGCCGCTAGAGCCGCTCGATGACCATCGCCATGCCCTGACCTCCGCCGATGCACAAGGTGGCCAGGCCGTAGCGACCGTTACTGCGCTCCAGTCCGTTCATGAGGGTGACCAGAATGCGGGCCCCGGTGCAGCCGATGGGGTGTCCGAGGGAAATACCTCCCCCGTAAATGTTGGTCTTTTCGAGGTCCATGTCCAGTTCCCGCATCACGGCCAGGCTCTGAGAGGCAAAGGCCTCGTTCAACTCGATGAGATCCATGTCGCCCATAGTCAGCCCGGCCAGCTTCAGCGCCCTCTTTACCGCCGGGACCGGGCCCAAGCCCATGAAGGCAGGCTCTACCCCGCCGGCGGCATAGGAACGGATCAGGGCCCTGGGCTTCAGACCCAGACGTTCGGCCTTCTCGGCACTCATGATTACCAGGGCGGCCGCCGCGTCGGTGATACCCGAGGCATTGCCGGCGGTGACGGTACCCCCTTCTTTGAATACCGGGGGCAGTTTCGCCAGCGCCTCCATAGAGGTTTCGCGCGGGTGCTCGTCGGTGTCAAATACCCGGGTGCCCTTCTTTTCCTTTACCTCCACCGGCACGATTTCGGTGCTAAAGACGCCGTTCTTTATCGCCGCCAGCGCCCGCTGGTTGCTGCGCAGGGCGAACTCGTCCTGTTCGGTGCGGCTTATCCCGTACCTTTCGGCGATGTTTTCGCTGGTCATTCCCATATGGTAGTTGTAGAAGCTCTCCCACACTCCGTCGTAGACCATGCCGTCTACCATTATCGCATTAAACATGCGCGCTCCCCAACGGCCCTGGGGGAAGAGATAGGGAGCGGCGCTCATGTTCTCCATACCTCCGGCCACCACTACCTCGGCTTCTCCCGCGCGGATGGCCTGCGCCGCCAGGGCCGCAGCCTTGAGCCCCGAGGCGCACACCTTGTTAACCGTAAACGCGTTTACCTCCTTGGGCATACCGCCGTAGATGGCCGCCTGGCGGGCGGTGTTCTGCCCCTGTCCGGCCTGGAGCACGTTGCCCATTATTACTTCGTCCACTCTTACTTCCTTGAGATCTTCCGGCCACCGATAGTACTTCTTTTCCAGCTCGGTTGGCTGGCCGTCGGCAAAGGTACTCGGCGCCAGGGCCAAGAGTTCGGGGTCCCGGAGGGGCCGCAGGCCCGCCCGGCGCATGGCCTCCCGGATCACGATGGCTCCGAGTTGTGCCACCGGCACGTCCCTGAGTGCGCCACCGAAGTTACCGATTGCGGTCCGAACTCCGCTGACGATTACTGCGTCCGGCATGGATCAACCTCCTCAGCTTAGGCTAGCAATATAATTCTTTGGGACGGCAGCGGAATCCTCTCTCCGCGCCGGAGACGGCCGGGACGGGCAAACAAAAACGAGGGCCTGGGGTTTCAGGCCCTCGACTACCAACCCGGGTCTAGGCGCGGTGGTAAAGGACTTGCTCTGTCGAATTGAGCGAGGCCACCTTGCCTTCGCTGCGCAGGTATTCCAGGTGGGCAAGAGTCTCCATCACCGCCGCCCGCCGGTTCCAGTTGCTCAGAGTCTCCCAGGGGCCGGTATCCCAATTCACGCGGCAGGCGACAGTATAGGCGGTCTTGGCCTCACCCCCCAGAAGGCCCAGAATCTCTTCCAGGCGCCGGCGGTGGTGTTCCTGGATTTCCCGGACCCGCTCCGCCAGGTTGGAGAAGGCGAACTCGTGGGCCGGAAGTACCAGGTTGACCTCTAATTCCTCGATGCGTCCCAGGGCCTTCAAATAATCACCTAGGGGGTTGGCCGAGGATTGAGGGTTGAGGCTTACGTTGGGGGTAATGGTAGGCAGGACGTGGTCCCCGGAGAAGAGAAGCCTCTCCTGGGCCGCGTACAGGCACATATGGCCCCGCGTGTGACCGGGCGTGTACAGAACCTGGAGGCGCAGTGGCCCGGCTTCCAATACATCTCCTTCTTCCACTACCCGATCGGGCCGCGCCGTCACCACCCATTCCAGGGCGGGAAGGCTGGCACTCTGGAGGGCCGGGACTTCTTCCGACGGGACTCCGTTTCGGAGCAGGAATTCGGCCACCTCTTCCAGCAGGCGGTGGTAGTTCTCGTACCGAGCGCCTAACTGCTCCGCCTCGGGGGCGGACATAACGATTTGAGCTCCGCTGATTTGTCTCAGCTTGCCGGCCAGGCCGTAGTGATCGGGGTGAAGATGGGTGATGACGACCTGCCGGATGTCCTGCAGACTGAGACCCAACTGCCCGAGCTGTTTCTCCCAGGCGCTCAAAGATTCTGGTGTATCCCAACCCACGTCGATAATAGTGCAGCCGTTCCTGGACTTGATAAGATAAGACATTACGTAGTCCAACGGGTTGTTAGGGATGGGAATCTTGCACCGATATACATCCTCGATGATTTCCAGGGCGCACTCTTGGGGACGGGTAGGGGGCAGGTTAGAAGTCAACAACGTCTCCCACCTTTCTTTGAGATTGGGGCAAGACGGGCTACCCTAATTATAACCTCCGAACAAGCTCAGTTCAACCGGTATGGTAACCACGCGTGTATCCGGTCCTTGGGCGGCGCCACCTGCCGGCAAAAACCGGGGATAACCCGCTTCCGGCAGGCGCGTGAGCTGCTCCGTCCGGAACGGGTCCTCCAATTGTTCGGCGTAGGAGGAACAAGCATACCGGTACGGCGAAGATTACCCCGCAGGAAGATCACCCATGCTTCGAGAAGGGAGGGGGCGCAATGCGGCCGACCAAAGCGGTAATTCCCGCCGCCGGGTTGGGCATGAGGTTCCTGCCGGCAACCAAAGCCCAGGCGAAGGAAATGCTGACCCTGGTGGACCGGCCCGCCATTCACTACGTGGTTGAGGAGGCGGTGGCGGCCGGTATCCGAAGCTTCCTTATCATCACCGCCCGCAACAAGACGGCTATCGAGGACTACTTCGATGCTTCACCGGAACTGGAGCGGGCCCTGCGAGAAAAGGGCGAAGAAGCACTGGTTGAGGAGATCCACGCCCTCTCGGAATTGGCCCAAATGCATTACCTGCGCCAACCCCGGCCTCTGGGTCTGGGGCATGCCGTGTTCCTGGCCCGGGCGTTCGTGGGAGAAGAAGACTTCGCGGTGGTGCTGCCGGACGATCTCATCACGGCCGGGGAACCCTGCCTCGGGCAAATGCTGGCCGTGCGGGAAAGGTGGCCGGGAGCGGTAGTTGCCCTGCAAGAGGTGGCTCCGGATATGACCTCTCGCTACGGCATAGTAAAGGCGGTGGAAGTGGAGCCGGATGTGTATCGAATCGAGGATCTGGTAGAGAAACCATCCCCGGAGCGGGCACCCTCCCGCCTGGCAGTAGTCGGCCGGTACATTCTTCCGGCGTCGATCTTCCCTCTCTTGGCGACCACGGCCCCCGGAACGGGAGGCGAGATTCAGCTGACCGACGCGCTCAGGCTCCTGGCCCGCGAATACCCGGTCTACGGTTACCGATTCCGGGGACGGCGTTTCGACCTGGGGGATAAGCTGGGCTTCCTCCAGGCCACCGTAACCCTCGCCTTGGGTCGTCCCGACCTCGGGCCCGCCCTTAGGGAGTTTCTCCGCGGGTCGATTTTTTGATTTTCGGCAGGAAATCGACCCGAAGGGAAGGAAATCTTAATTCCCCGGAGGGGGGTCCAAAGTTTGGCCGGATCACAGAAACGGCGCACGGTACCCAAGCAACGTCGTCCGGAGCGAAAGACCGCTCCCGGGGCGGAGGCCGTTCAGGCTCCACCCAGGGAGTTCCGGGCGGCCCTGGTAGTGCTGGCGGCCATACTGATCTATTCGCCGTACCTGCGGGGCCTTTTCTTCCAGACCGAGCAGCAGTGGACGCTGCTCCTGGCCTGCGCGGCCTTCCTGCTGGTATGGTGGGGTAAGATACGCCGTCAGGAAGTGTCGGTCTTCGGCAAGCCCATGGACTACTTTGCCCTGGCCCTGGTGGTCCTGTACGCGGTGAGTGCCTTCGGGGCGGCGAGCCAGCGACTGGCGGTGGCAGAGGTCGTAAAGATAACGCTGTACTTTCTCGTATTCTGGATGGTCGGGCAGCTCGGTCGTGAGGAAAGACCCGGGTACATACTTGTGGCGAGCGTGTACCTGGCGGCCGCGGGGGTGGCGCTGGCGGGGGTCCTGGTAGCCCTGGGCGTCGTCTTTATCAAGGACGGGTTCGTCGGCGGCCGGATATATTCCACCCTGCAGTATCCCAACGCTCTGGCCAGCTACCTTACGGCGGCCAACTTCTTTGGGTGGCTCCTATGGGCCCGGGCCGGACGAATCGGCCGGTTTCTCCTGGCTGCGGGCACCTCCTTGCTGCTTACCGTATTACTGGGCACCGGGTCGCGCGGCGGTTTATTGCTTTACCCGGCGGTGCTGGCCGTCTTTCTCCTGGGCGCGCCCAGGGGAACAAGGGTGCCCCTCCTGGTGCACGTGGCGGGCAGCTGGGCGACGGCCCTGATGGCCAGCAGCCGTTTTCTTCCCCTGATCCTGGCCGGGCAGCAGCAGGCGGCCTGGCAGTGGCTGGTGCTGAGCCTGCTGGCGGCCGTGGCGGTTCAGGGGGTGTACGAAGTGGTGCGGTGGGCCGCATCCGGCCGCCGGCGAGCGTGGGTGTGGGCCCCGGTGGGCGCCTCGGCCGCACTGGCGGCCGTGCTCGTGTTGAGGCTGGCGGGTCGGCCGGCAGGCGGATGGTTGCAGAACCTGCTTCCGGCACACCTGGCCTCCCGCCTCCAGGACATCAGCCTGGAAACCTTCGGTGCCGCCACCCGGCTGCAGTGGTCGCTGGACGCCCTCAAGCTGGTGCAGGCCAGGCCCTGGTTGGGGTGGGGGGGAGGCGCCTGGGAGGCGGCATACCAGAGTTTCCAGAGCTACTACTATACCTCGACCCAGGTGCACAACCATTACTTCCAGATCTGGACCGAGGTGGGCAGTCTGGGTCTGGCGGTTCTGGCCGGGTTGTGGGTTTGCTTCCTGGTTACCGTCGTGGCCAACTACCGTCGCGGCTCCGATGACGAGCGCTTCCTCCAGTGGGCAGTGTTCTGCGCCGCCCTGGCCCTCGGCCTGCACGCGATGCTGGACTTCGACCTGGCACTGGGTGCGGTTTCCCTGGTGCTCTGGACCTGTTTCGGGCTCACCCGGGGTCTTGACCGCAAATTCGGCCGCGAAAACTATTTCTTGCGGCGGCAAGAATATTTGCGGGTACGGTCGCGATTCCTGACCGGGGCCGTGGTGGTGGCCCTGCTGGTGGCCTGGCTGCCGGCAAGTTTGCTCTTGGGCGAGGCCTACGCCCGAAAGGCGGTTGCGGCTCTGCAGACCGGCCAGCCGGCGGCGGCCCTGGAAAACTTCCGGCTGGCGACCCTGTTTGATCCCTTCCGCTCTGCCTATTTGGTCGACCGGGCCAGCCTTCTGGCGGCTGGGGGGAACGTTCGGGAAGCGCTGGCGCTGGCCGGGAAGGCAGTGGCCAAGGATAGATTCAACCAGCGGGTACTCACGCGTGCGGCCGAGGTATCCTGGCAGGCAGGCCGCCCGGATCAGGCGGTGGAGATTATGGAGAAGGCCTGTCGGGCTGCCCCTTGGACAAGAGAAGGGTGGGAGAACCTGGGACGAACCGCGGCCATGGCCGGCCTGAGCTACCTGGCGGCCGGTGAACGGGACCAGGCCAAGCATTATCTGGAAAGAGCGGCGGCGATACCCTCAGAGGTGCGCTCGCTGACGGCCGGGCTCTCGCCGGAGCTGGTCCGCCTCTGGAAAGAGGGCGGGCGGCCGTGGCTTGAGGTTACCCCGGCCATGGAGCTCACCGCCGGTATAGCCTTCTACGGCCTGGAGCGCTTTGAGGAGGCGTTAGAAGTGCTGGCCCGCCCCTTGAAGGACAAGCAGCTGCAAGCCGAAGCTTCATATTGGGCCAGCCTTACGCACCGCAGGCTCAACCACTCGGCCGAGGCGGATGAGCTGCGGAAGAAGGCCGAGGCCCTGAATCCGGAGCTGGTGCAGAGCTATCGGGAGTTGGAGGAGGCGCTCACCCTATCGGGTATGAAGGAGCAGCATCCTTGAAGCATATGCCGGAATTCCTCAAGTTCATAGAGGAAGATCTGCGCCAGGTGGAGGCCGAACTCGAGCGCCAGATTGCCGGTATCGGCATTCCGGTACTGGCCGAGGCCTCGGCCCACCTGCTGACGGCCGGCGGTAAGCGGTTGAGGCCTGCCCTGGCCCTTCTGGCGGGCAGGCTCTGCAATGCCTCCGTAAGGCGATTGCTTCCCCTGGCCGTAGCCCTGGAACTGATCCATATGGCCACTCTGGTTCACGACGACGTGGTAGACGAATCTCCCACGCGCCGGGGCCGGCCGACGGTAAGGGCCCGGTGGGGCGATCAACTCTCCCTGCACACGGGCGATTACCTCTTTGCCCGCTCCTTGGTGCTGGTGGCCCAGTACCAGGATCACCGGATAGCCTCCTCCCTGGCCCGGGTAAGCGTGAATATGTGCCAGGGCGAAATCCGGCAGATGGCCTCCGAGTATGATGTGCGCCAGGGCCTGAAGGATTATCTCTCCCGGATCAAGGCCAAGACCGCGCTCCTCATTTCCGCGAGCTGCGCCCTGGGCTCCCTGGTGGCGGGAGCGGCGGAGGAAGTGGCTAGAAGGCTGGGGGCCTACGGCTATTACCTGGGAATGGCCTTTCAGATTACGGACGACATCCTGGACCTGGTGGCCAGCGAAGAAGAGCTGGGTAAGCCGGTGGCCAGCGATTTGCGTCAAGGCATCCTTACGCTCCCTACGGTATACGCCCTGCGCTCGAGTTCCCGAAAGGAGGAACTGGCTGCGGTCATCTCCGGCCGGCACCTGGACGAGGGTGCCGTAACCCGGGTGCTGGAGCTGATCCGCGAATCCGGAGCCCTGGAGTTTTCCCGCCGAGTGGCCGCCAGGTATCTGGAGAAGGCGCGTCGGAAGCTGGAAGGCCTCCCCAAAGGTCAACCCCTGGAGGCACTCGTGGCGGTAGCCGATTTTGTAGGTCACAGGCGTTTCTGAGAGCGGTCGGGGGGAGCTATATGGTCTTTGCCCTGGACATCGGTACCAGGGTGGTCGTGGGGGTAGTGGTGGAGCCCGCACGGTCGGGTTGGCGGATCCGGGCCTCGGCCGTTGAAGAGCACGGTCAGAGGGCCATGCTGGACGGCCAGATACATGACGTTCTCGCAGTGGCGGAAACCATAGCCAGGGTCAAGTCGCGGCTGGAGAAAAGGCTCGGGAAGGAACTCAAGGAGGTGGCGGTGGCTGCGGCGGGCAGGGCACTGCGCACCCAACGGGCCCGTTCCGGGCAGCGGGTATCCACCACCAGACCGGTGGCCCGGGAGGAGGTACTGGCCCTGGAAATTGAGGCCGTCCAGGAAGCCCTGCGCCTCCTGGCCCGCAGCGACGCGGCCTGGAACGAGTACCATTGCGTGGGCTACAGCGTAGTGGGCTATTGGCTGGACGGCAGCGCCATCGGGAATCCGGTGGGCCAGCGGGCGAACACGATAGAGACGGAAGTGGTGGCCACCTTCCTGCCCCGGGTGGTTATTGATTCCCTGTACTCGGCGGTAGAACAGGCGGGGCTCACCGTGCAGAGCCTGACTCTGGAGCCCATTGCCGCCGGGTCCCTCGTGATCTCCCCCACCATGCGGCAGCTCAATCTCGCCCTGGTAGACGTGGGGGCCGGCACGTCCGACGTGGCCGTGGCGCGAGAGGGTGCCCTGGTAGCCTTCGGAATGGTGCCGCTGGCCGGGGATGAGGTGACCGAATGCCTGTGCCGCGAGTTGCTGGTGGACTTTTACGAGGGAGAAACGGTCAAGCGCCGTCTCCGCTGCGGCGGCGAGGTCACCTTCCGGG
The DNA here is from genome assembly GCA_024653205.1 of Clostridia bacterium. Taxonomy (NCBI): domain Bacteria; kingdom Bacillati; phylum Bacillota; class Clostridia; species Clostridia bacterium. Next base: position 96,926 of record JANLFO010000002.1, read on the forward strand.
ACGTGGTAGGCCAGACGCACACCCGGTCAGCCGGGGAACTGGTGGCCGTAATTGAGCCGACGGTGAGGGAAATCGCCCGCCATATTGCCGAGGAGATAATCGGTCTTAACGGCAAGGCGCCGCAGGCGGTGATTCTCATCGGTGGCGGCAGCCTCACCCCGGGCCTGTCCGAAGCCTTGGCCGGGTGGCTGGAACTCTCCCCCCAACGGGTGGCGGTGAGAGGATTGGAGGCCGTACCGCAGGTCTCCGGCGCCATTAAGGGCATTGAGCCGGCCCAGGCGATCACTGCCCTGGGCATAGCCCTGGCCACCCAGGGAAACCAGGTATTGGATTTTGCCCAGGTCCAGGTCAATCGCCGGCCCGTGCGACTGCTCAAGGGTGGGGGAGCCACGGTGGCGGATGCCCTGCTGGCTGCGGGCATCGGCCTGCGAGAGCTGTACGGCGGGGTGGGAAGGGGTCTGACCGTAGAGGTGAACGGCGAGCTGAGGCTCATAAGGGGAGGTATCGGCCGCCCGGCAACCATCACCGTAAACGGGCGGCCGGCCAATCTGGACAGCCCGGTCGGCTACGGAGACGCTGTTGAGGTGGGACTGCCCGAGCCGGGGGAGGAGCCCCGGGTTACCGTGGGTGAGCTCTTGCCTGACGGTACTGCCAAAACCGTATACCTTGAAGATCGGCCGGTTACCCTGCACCCCCGGGTGTGGATGAACGGGGTGGAAGTCGAGCCGGACACGGTGGTAACCGATAACGCGCGTATCACCTACGAGGACTATTCCACGGTGGAGGCTGTACTGCGTTACCTCAATCGGTCCTTGAGCGCCGGCGACAGGATCGTGGTCAACGGCCGGACGGCGGAACCGGGCCAGCCGATACGGGACGGCGATCGCCTCAACCTGGTTCCGGCTGCGGGGGACGCTCGGGAAGGCGAACAGGGCAAAGCAGAGACGCCTTCCCTGGCCGTCACCTTCAACGGGAAACCCTTGCAACTGCCCTTGCCCAAAACGGGTGAGCCCATGGTAATTGACGTATTGCGTTACGCCCGGGTGGATACCGATCCTCCGCCGGGGAAGACGGTACTGGTAGTAAGGCTGAACGGGCAAAGGGCGAACTTTACCGATCCTCTGAAGGATGGGGACGAGGTATTCGTCGGGTGGGAATAACCCGCGCCGGGAAAAGGGAGGTGTGAGCGATGGCAGTATGGCAATGCCGGCAGTGCGGCTACGAGAAGGATGCCCGATGCCGGCCGAAAAAATGTCCCGAATGCGGGGAAAAGGAGAGTTTTGGCCGGAAGGACGCCAAGCCGGGCAAGAAATAGGACCGCGCCGGGGAGGCATCGGGGCCCGAGTGCCCTCACCCATCAACCGGAGGCGGTGGCGTTCCCCCGGGTATCGCAGGCGCTAGGAGGGGCATATCTGGTTCCAAAGCCGACGCAGACGGCGACGGTAGGCACCGGGATCGCGAAGGGCCGCGCGGAAGGCCTCCAGCCGCCGGGGGAAGTGACGCCCGAGCAGGCGCTCGAGGTTCGTCACCGCCGAGGGATAGGGGTTGAGGGGGTCGTAGGAGACGGATTGCGCCCCGGCAGCATAAGCGGCTCTGATCAGCCTGGAAAGGTTCTCCGGAGTGTCCGTCAGTCCGGGTATGACCGGGGCCACGAAAATCCAGGTGCACACGCCACGGCGGGCGAGGGCCTGCAGGGCCCGCAGGCGGCAGGAGGTGGGCGGGGCTCCCGGTTCCAGCAGGCGTGCCAGGGCGTCATCGGCTGCGGTCAGGCTGAAGCCGACGCTAACCCGGGGCAGGCAGCTGATCAGATCGAGATCGCGAACCACCAGGTCGGATTTGGTGAGGATTCCGACCTCCAGCTCACTCTCTCTCAACAACTCCAGGCACTCGCGGGTCAGTCCGAATTTCTGCTCTGCCGGCTGATAGGCGTCGGTCACCGAGGCCAGCATCACACTGCCTCTCCGGGTACGCCGCAGTTCCCGGAGGAGGCAGGGCACAAAGTTGGTCTTCACCTCGACGAAGGTTCCCCAGCGCCGACCCTCCCCGGCCTGGCTTTTCATACCCGCCGCATAGCAATACAGGCACCCGTGGGTGCAGCCGGTATAGGGGTTGAGACAGTAGTCCACTCCGGGAATACGTGAGGGATTGAGGGCGGTTCGGCAGGTCTTCAGCCCTATTTCTATTCCCGGCAGAAACAGGCCGGGGTCGGGTCCCGGAGGCGGACGGTTGAGCACCGGAGGCGCCACTTCCCTTCGTGGGGAACGTTACCTCTTAGTTCCGGCTTGATCATAGCATTTATGTGCCCCGATTTCCACTTTCCCGGCATTCATTTCCCCGTTCCCCGCGCCGGCTCCGCGCTCACGCCTCGGCGGAAAACGTAAGCCGCAAGACCGGCGTCCCGCCCTTGGTTGACGGGCACGGCACGCCGAAATAGAATCAGGGCGGCGGTCCTTTCGGTCAGCCTGATAGGAAAGACCGAACATGGTGGAAAAGAGGGATCGGCAGGATGGACGGTCCCAAGTCTTATTATCCGGTTTGCCTCGATCTGGAGCACCGGAGGTGCCTGGTAGTAGGAGGCGGAAAGGTAGCCGAGCGAAGGGTGGTCGTCCTGCTGAAATGCGGGGCGGAGGTCGAGGTGGTGAGCCCCACCCTCACGCCCGAGCTGCAGGAGATGGCCGAGCGGGGGCAGATAGTATACCATCAGTGCGCCTTCCATGCGGCCATGTTGGAAGGAATGACGCTGGTGATAGCCGCCACCGACCATTCCGGGGTGAACGCCCAGGTAGCCCAGGAGGCGCGACGGCGCGGCTTGCTGGTGAACGTGGTGGACGAGCCCGAGCAGGGCAATTTTCTGGTGCCCGCTACCCTGAGGCAGGGGCCGCTGGTGGTAAGCGTTTCCACCAGCGGGCTGAGCCCCGTCCTGGCCCGCCGTATTCGGGACGAACTGGCCCGGGAGCTGGGTCCGGAATACGCCGAGTTGCTGTTGACCGTAGGCCGGTTAAGGCGCTGGCTGCGGGAAGAGGTTTCGGACGCTCGCGTCAGGCGGGAACTCTGGTTCAGACTGGTGGACAAGGAGCCTCTAGACCGGTTGTTGGCCGGTCGAAAGGAGCTGGAGCAGCGGGTGAGACAATGGACCTCCTCATGGCGGGCGTAAACCACCGTACCGCGCCGGTAGAGGTACGGGAAAAGCTGGCGCTGCCCCCCGGGCGGCTTCCTTTGGTCCTTGCCGGGCTTCGTGAAGGGCTGAGGGCTTCAGGGTGCGTGTGGCTTCAGACCTGCAACCGCACGGAGGCCTACGTCACCGTAGCCGCTGCCGAGGAGGCCGAGGAAATCCTGGTGGGTTTCCTGCGCGAGATCTGCGGGCTGCCGCTGGCGGAACTGCGACCCCTCCTCTACGTCAAGCGTTCGCGGGCGGTGGTAGATCACCTGTTTGGTGTGGCCTCCGGGCTGGACTCGATGCTCCTGGGGGAGACGGAAATCCTGGGCCAGGTGCGGCGGGCCCACGAGTGGGCTCGCGAACGCGGGTTTGCCGACCGGCTGCTGAATGCCCTTTTCCAACAGGCGGTCAGCGTGGGCAAGCGGGTCCGAACCGAGACCAGAATCGACCAGAACCCGGTTTCGGTGAGTTACGCCGCCGTCCAGATGGCGAGAAGGATCGTGGGTAGCCTGGAAGGCCGGACCGTACTGGTTATCGGGGCGGGCAAGATGGGATCGCTCACGGCCGCGCACCTGGTGGGGGCGGGAGTCCGGGCCGTCCTGGTGTCCAACCGATCCCACGAACGCGCGTTGCATCTGGCCGAGCGGCTGGGCGGAGAGGCCGTGCGTTTTGACCGGCTGCCTCAACACCTCGCCCGCGCGGACATAGTAATAAGCAGCACCGACGCCCCGCACCCGGTGGTTTGCCGGTCTGCCGTGGCCGGGGTGCTTTCCGAGCGGCAAGGCCGGCCTCTTGTCTTCATCGACATTGCCGTACCTCGAGACGTGGACCCCGCAGTGGCCGAATTGCCGGGAGTCTACCTTTATGACATCGACGACCTGGAGCAGGTGGTGGAAGACAGCCTGGCGCTGAGGCGGAGCCTGGCCGACCGGGCGCGGGGCATAGTGGGCGAGGAAGCAGACGCCTTCGCCACCTGGATGAAAACCCTTTCCGTGGTTCCCACCATAACCGCCCTAAAGAGAAAGGCCGAAGCCATACGGGATGCGGAGGTAAGGCGGGCGCTTAACCGTCTGGGGAAGGTGGATCCGCGGCAGGAGCGGATAATCACCCGGATGGCGTTTTCCATAGTAAGCCAGCTCCTTCACGACCCGGTGGTCAATCTCAAACGCCTGGCCGCCGAAGGGGACGGAGCGGCGTACGCCGAGGCCCTGCAGAGACTGTTCGCCCTATCCGACGAGGTCTCACCGGATGAGATCCCGGCGGGTGCGACCGGGCGGGAGACGGGAGGGCTCTGCCAGGCGGGGCTACCGAAGGGCGGGGCACAGGACGGTGGCTAGGAAGACGCGGATAACCATCGGTACCCGGGGCAGCGAGCTGGCCCGCCGGCAGGCGGACTACGTCGGCAGGGAACTCCTGCGATACTGGCCCGGCCTGGAGGTTAGCTTCAGGATCGTAAGGACCCGGGGCGACAAGCTTTCCGACGTGCCCCTGGCCAAGATAGGCGGCCGGGGCGTCTTCGTGAAGGAATTGGAGCAGGCGCTCCTGGCAGGCCAGGTAGACCTGGCGGTGCACAGTCTGAAGGACCTGCCCACCGAGCCTACCCCGGGGCTGATTCTGGCCGCGGTTACGGAAAGGGCCGACCCCAGGGATGCGCTGGTGTGCCCGGCCGGGTTAAAGTTCTCCGCCCTACCCCCGGGAGCGCGGCTGGGAACCGCCAGTCTTCGCCGCCAGGCCCAGCTCCGCCACTGGCGACCCGACCTGGTGCTGGAGGATCTCCGGGGAAACATACCTACACGCCTGCTCCGGATGCAGGAAAGGAGACTGGACGGAATAGTGGTGGCCGCGGCCGCCCTGGAACGACTGGGCCTCGCCGACCGGATCACCGAGTATCTCTCTCATGAAATCTGTCTTCCGGCGGCGGGCCAGGGAGCCCTGGCCCTACAGGCTCGGGCGGGGGACGAGGCCATCCTCGAGCTGGTGCGGCCCCTGCACCATGCGCCTACCGGCGCGGCGGTGACCGCCGAGAGGGCGTTCCTGGCCGCCCTCCAGGGCGGGTGCCAGGTACCCGCCGCGGCTCACGCCTACGTAGAGGAGGGGGCGCTTTACCTGGAGGGCCTGGTGGCCGGCGCCGACGGCCGGGAGCTAATCCGGGGAGAAAGGCACGGTGCCGTCCGAGATGCCGAGAGCCTGGGCCGGGCCTTGGCCGGGGAACTGCTGGCCAGGGGCGGGGAGGGAATCCTCGGCCGGATCCGTCCCTCGGGAGGTAAGGACATGGAATCGGGATAGTATACCTGGTAGGCGCGGGACCGGGCGATCCGGGTCTCCTTACCCTCAAGGGCCAGGCCTGCCTCAGGAAGGCTCAGGTAGTAGTGTACGATCGGCTGGTCAATCCTCAGCTCTTGCGGTTCGCCCCGCCGGAGGCGGAACTTATCTATGTCGGAAAAGAGCCGGGCACCAAGGCCTTTACCCAGGAGGATATCAACCGGCTGCTGGCGGACAAGGCCCGGCAGGGCAAGGTGGTGGTCAGGCTCAAGGGCGGGGACCCCTTTGTCTTCGGACGGGGAGGAGAAGAGGCCGAGGCTCTTGCCGCAAGCGGCATTCCCTTCCGGGTGGTGCCGGGAGTCACGGCCGCGGTGGCCGTGCCGGCCTACGCCGGGATACCCGTGACCCACCGCCGCTTCAACTCCGCCTTCTCCGTCCTGACGGGTCACCGGCAGGAAGGGGAGGATCCCGCGCTCGCGCCTCCCCCGGAGGGTGACGCCTGCGGCACCATGATATTCCTCATGGGCCGCCAGAACCTGGCCCGCATCTGTGCCCGGCTGCGGGACAAGGGGTTGGACCCGGACACGCCGGTGGCGGTAATCGAGCGCGGCACCACCTCCGACCAGCGTACGGTGGTGGGCAACCTGGCGAACATAGAAGAAGAGGTGGCCCGGACCGGGCTGTCGAACCCGGTGGTGACGGTGGTGGGCAGGGTGGTCGAACTGCGGCAGACCCTGGCCTGGAAGGAAAAGGAGCCGCTGTTCGGCCGACGCATCGTCGTCACCCGCGCCGCCTCCCAGGCCGAAGGCCTCCGTCTGGCCCTGGAGGACCTGGGAGCGGAGGTCCTGGAATTTCCCCTGCTGGAGGTCGCGCCCCCTTCGGATCCCCGGCCTTTAGAGCGGGCGGTAGAGCGGGCCGCGAGGGGAGGGTATGACTGGCTGGTGTTCACCAGCGCCAACGGGGTAGAGGCCTTCTTCGGTTGTCTTTTTGCCCGCGGCCGGGACGCCCGTAGCCTGGCCGCAACCAGGATCGCGGCCATCGGCCCGGCTACCGCCCGGGCATTGGGCTCGTTTGGGCTCCGACCCGAGGTTCTGCCGCCGGAGTACCGGGCGGAGGGCCTCCTGGCCGCCCTGGCGGAGCACGATCTGGCCGGGCGGCGGGTACTGCTTCCTCGGGCCGAGGTTGTGCGGCCGGTCTTGTCGCGGGGCCTGCGGGAAATGGGCGCCGTGGTAGAAGAAGTAACGGCCTACCGGACCGCACGCCCCCGGAACGATCCCGAGCAGCTTCGCCGGCTGTTGTCCGCGGGGAGGGTGCAGGCCGTTACCTTTACCAGCCCTTCGGCGGTAAAACACTACTGCGAGCTATTCGGGGACGAGGCTGCTTCCTTGCTGGGGGGAGCCGCAGTGGCCAGCATAGGGCCCGTAACGAGCGAGGCCGCGCGGGAATACGGGCTCAGGGTAGACGTCGAAGCCCGCCCGTACACCGCCGAAGGACTGGTCGGGGCCCTGGTGGAATACTTCAAGCGTTCCACATGATAAGGAAACGAGGGATCAACGGTGGGCTTTCCGGCAGTGCGCATGCGGCGGCTGCGGTCCCAGGCGGGACTCCGGCGGCTGGTAAGGGAGACCAGGCTGTCCGCAGATTGCCTGATCTATCCGCTCTTCGTGACGTACGGGCAAGGAGTGCGTGAGCCCATCCCCTCCCTGCCCGGGCAGTACCGCTACTCGGCGGACACCCTGTTAGAGGAGGCGGCGGAACTGGTGGCCCTGGGCCTAGGCGCGGTTCTCCTCTTCGGTATACCCGAGCGCAAGGATGCCCTGGGTACACAAGCCTGGGCGGAGGACGGGGTGGTCCAGCAGGCGGTTCGCGCTCTCAAACGTCACCATCCCGAATTGGTGGTCATCACCGACGTATGCCTGTGCGAGTACACCTCGCACGGGCACTGCGGGCTGGTGGACGGTCGGGAGGTGCTCAACGACCCCACCCTGGAGTTGCTGGGCCGGGTTGCCGTATCCCACGCCGAGGCGGGCGCAGACGTGGTGGCGCCCTCCGACATGATGGACGGCCGGGTCCAGGCCATCCGGGCCAAGCTCGACGCCTACCACTTCAACCACGTCCCCATCCTCTCCTACGCGGCCAAATACGCCTCTGCCTTTTACGGCCCCTTCCGCGAGGCGGCGGGCTCGGCCCCGCAGTTTGGCGACCGCTCCGGTTACCAGATGGATCCGGCCAACTCCCGGGAGGCGCTGAGGGAAATCGAGCTGGATCTGAAAGAGGGGGCGGACCTGGTGATGGTAAAGCCCGCCCTGGCTTACCTTGACGTATTGCGGCTCGCCCGGGACCGTTTTGCCTGCCCCCTGGGAGCCTATAACGTAAGCGGGGAGTACGCCATGATCAAGGCCGCCGCCGCCCGGGGGTGGCTGGACGAGCGCCGTACGGCAATGGAGGTGCTCACCGCCATCCGGCGTGCCGGCGCGGACTTCATAGTCACCTACTTTGCGAAGGACGCAGCCCGCTGGCTGGCGGAAGCCTAGGTGGGGAGGGAAGGGTTTGTCCGGTCGGTGCAGACAACGGTCGGTCGAACTGTTGGCCCGGGCCCGGGAGGTGATCCCCGGAGGGGTGAACAGCCCGGTGAGGGCCTACCGGGCGGTGGGAGGGGATCCGCCTTTCCTCCGCGCCGGCCAGGGCCAGTACGTTTTCGACGCGGACGGAAACCGTTATCTCGACTACGTGTGCTCCTGGGGCCCGCTCATCCTGGGTCACCGCCACCCCCGGGTAGTGGAGGCAGTCGAGCGGGCCCTGGAGGCAGGCACCACCTTCGGGGCACCTACGGAAGGGGAGGTGCTTCTGGCGGAAATGCTGGTGGAAGCCCTACCGGGACTGGAGATGGTTCGGCTGGTCAATTCCGGCACCGAGGCGGCCATGAGCGCCCTGCGGTTGGCCCGCGCCTACACCGGGCGTAGCAAGATAGTCAAATTTGAGGGCTGTTACCACGGCCATGCCGACCACCTGCTCGTCCGGGCGGGCTCCGGAGCCCTGACCCTGGGCGTGCCCACCAGCGCCGGGGTCCCGGAACCGGTAGCGGCGGATACGCTGGTCCTGCCCTTCAACGATACGGAGGCCTTGGCTGCAGCCTTTGACCGCTGGGGAGGGGAGATAGCCGCGGCCGTCGTGGAACCGGTTGCCGGCAACATGGGTTGCGTGCCGCCGGAGCCGGGATTTCTGGAAAGCCTGCGCCGGCTCACTCGGGAGAGCGGCAGCCTTCTCGTCTTTGACGAGGTGATTACGGGCTTCCGCCTCGGCTACGGGGGTGCACAGGAGCGCTACGGGGTCACCCCCGACCTTACCTGCCTGGGAAAGATCATCGGCGGGGGACTGCCGGTGGGAGCGTACGGCGGCAGGCGGGAAATAATGGAGCAGGTGGCCCCTCTGGGTCCGGTCTACCAGGCCGGCACCCTCTCCGGGAACCCTCTGGCCGTGGCCGCGGGAAGGGCCACGCTGACCGTGCTCCGCGAAACCGATCCCTATGCCGAGCTGGAACGCCGGGCCGGCCTGCTGGCGGCGGGATTGCAGGAGGCGGCGACCCGGGCTGGGGTGGAGGTCACGGTCAACCGCGCAGGCTCCATGCTCACCCTTTTCTTTCAGCCCGGTCCGGTAAGAGATGCCGCTTCCGCCGGCAGCTCCGATACCCGGCGCTTTGCCCGTTTCTTTCACTCCATGCTACAATCGGGAATCTACCTGCCTCCCAGCCAGTTTGAGTGCTGGTTCGTCTCCACCGCCCATACGGACGCGGATATCGAGCTAACCCTAGACTGCGCCCGCCGTGCCATGGCACGGCTGTAACGCTAGAGGTGGGCTCGCCGTAAGCCGCGGCGGGCCCAGTCTTGACGCGGAGCACGCGGGGTTTTAAACTGGGGCCAGGCCGGGTACTATTCACTCGGAATAACTGACGAGAGCGGGGACGAACAATGTTCGAGCTGGAGTTCTCAGGGCAGGTACACCGTAACCTTTCTGCCCCACTGCTGGTAGAGAGAGCTTTGGCCCGGGGTGAGGGGTTGCTCACCGCCTCCGGAGCCCTGCGCGTTTTTACCGGCAAGTACACGGGCCGTTCGCCGGAAGACAAGTACGTGGTGGACACCCCGGGAGTACATTCCGAAGTGTGGTGGGGCCCCAACCGGCCTATGGACGCGGATACGTACCGCCGGCTGCTGGGGCGTATGACCGCCTACCTGCAGGCCCGAGAGGTCTTCGTCTTTGACGGCTTCGTATGCGCCCGTCCCGAACACCGGTTCGCGCTGCGGGTCATAAACGAGCTGGCCTGGCAAAACCTCTTTGCCCGCCAGCTTTTCATCCGGCCGGACTCTCAAGAGCTGGCCGGACACCGTCCCGAGATCACGGTGGTGGCCGCACCCGGCTTCAAGGCGTCGCCGGAGGCAGACGGTACCCGTTCCCAAGCCTTTATCGTGCTCAACCTGGAGGAAAAGCTTGTTCTGATCGGCGGCACTTCCTATGCCGGGGAGATCAAGAAATCGGTATTCACCCTTTTGAATTACCTGCTGCCCGCCCGGGGCGTTACCCCCATGCACTGCTCCGCCAACATGGGCGACGATGGAGACGTGGCCCTCTTCTTCGGGCTTTCCGGCACCGGCAAGACCACGCTGTCCGCCGACCCCACGCGCCGGCTTATCGGCGACGACGAGCACGGCTGGTCCGACCAGGGCATCTTCAACTTCGAGGGCGGGTGCTACGCCAAGTGTATCGGTCTCTCCCGGGAAAAGGAGCCGCAGATCTGGGAGGCCATACGCTTCGGCGCGGTGCTGGAAAACGTGGTGGTGGACCCCGATACCCGGCAGCCGGATTACGGTGACGCCGGCGTTACCGAAAACACCCGGGCCGCCTACCCGCTGGAATTCATCCCCGGAGCGGTGATCCCCAGCGTGGGCGGGCATCCCCGTACCGTTATCTTCCTAACCGCGGACGCCTTCGGCGTGCTGCCTCCCATAGCCCGTCTCACCCCGGAGCAGGCCATGTTCCACTTCCTTTCCGGGTACACCAGCAAGCTGGCCGGTACCGAGCGGGGCATAACCGAGCCGGTGGCCACCTTTTCCGCCTGCTTTGGGGCTCCCTTCCTTCCCCGGGAGCCCATGGTCTACGCCCGGCTGCTGGGCGAAAGGATAAGAAGGCACGCCAGCCGCGTATACCTAGTCAATACCGGCTGGTCCGGAGGGCCGTACGGCGTGGGCCGGCGCCTGGATCTGGACCTTACCCGGGCCATGGTGCGGGCGGCCATCCGGGGGGATCTGGAGCAAGCAAGTTACGAGCCCGATCCGGTTTTCGGGCTGATGCTCCCCGGCGCCTGTCCGGGGGTGCCGTCCGAGGTTCTGCGGCCCTGGAACGTCTGGCCCGACAAGGACGCCTACTGGAAGCAGGCCCGGGAACTGGCAGCCCGGTTCCGGGAAAACTTCTCCCGCTTCCCTGCCGCACCGAAAGAGATCGGGGCAGCCGCTCCTTCGGGGGGTTAGGGGGAAAGCGGTCGTGAGGGAAACCGGGGAGAAGGAGGCATCGGTCCGGGCCATAATAGAGGAACTCTGCGTCGACGGCCGGAAGAAGCCGAGGGAACTGATTCCCTTTCTGCAGAAGGTACAGGCCCGTTTGGGATACGTGCCCGCAGAGGTGCTTCGCGAGGCGGCCGGGGTTTTCGGGGTTCCCGAGGTTGAAATGTACGCCGTGGCTACCTTCTACCACCAGTTCCGCCTTCAACCTCCGGGGGAACACCGGATCAAAGTCTGCCTGGGAACGGCCTGCCACCTTATGGGCGGACAGAGGATACTGGACTGGTTCGGCCGCCGTCTCGACGTACGCGAAGGGCAAACCACCGCCGACGGCAAGTTCACCCTGGAGCGGGTGGCCTGCGTGGGTTGCTGCGCGCTGGCGCCGGTGGTGGTGGTGGACGAGAAGGTTGAGGGAAAGGTTTCTCCTACCCGGGCGGACGGGATCCTGCTCTCCCTGGGTGTGAAGCCGGAGGCCATGAAACCCAAGCAGCCCGAATCCGCCTGATCTCCGGCCGAAGCGGCCTGACGGCACCGGCCCGAGGGGGGAGAGGTTTGGCGAACCAGGCTTACTTGTATCTGCGCGAGGAAGCCTCCCGGAAGATGGAGGCTTTCGAGCATATCCCGTTAATCACTGTAGGTACTGCCACCTGCGGCCGGGCGGCCGGTGCTCTCGCCGTCCTTCAGGCTATACGCGAGGAGATCGCCCGCCGGGATCTTTTGGTCGAGGTACAGGAAGTGGGCTGCCTGGGGCATTGTTACGCCGAACCCCTGGTGACCGTTCGCCGCCCCGGATTTCCCGCCCTGTGCTACGGCCCCCTGGATGAAGACCGGGCCCGCCGCCTGGTCACGGACTTCCTGATCGGGGACGATCCCTGCCTGGAGTACGCCCTGGCCGCCCTGGAACCCAACGATCTCTTTCCCGCCCTGGAGGAATTCCCGCGGGGCGCCTGCGAACGCCGGGTCATACTGGCCCTGTGCGGCCTGATTAACCCGGAGGATCTGGACGCCTACCTGGTGCACGACGGCTACGCCGGGCTGGCCCGGGCGCTGGAGATGTCCCCGGAGGAAGTGGTAGGGGAGATTGTGCGCTCGGGACTGCGCGGGCGGGGAGGGGCGGGCTTCCCTGCCGGCGAGAAGTGGGAGGCGTGCGCCCGTGCGCCTGCGCCGGCAAGGTACGTGATCTGCAACGGCGATGAGGGCGACCCGGGAGCCTTCATGGACCGGGCTCTTATGGAATCCAACCCCCACCAACTGCTCGAGGGGCTCATTATTGCCGCCTACGCCGTGGGAGCCCGGAAGGCCATCATCTACGTGCGGGCGGAGTACCCCCTGGCGGTGGCGCGGGTGGAACGCGCCCTGGAGCAGGCCCGGGAAAGGGGCCTGGTGGGGAAGGGGATACTGGGCACCGGCTTTGACCTGGAGGTAGAGGTTTTCCAGGGCGCAGGCGCATTCGTCTGCGGGGAGGAAACCGCCCTGATTGCCTCGCTGGAGGGCAGGCCGGGTGTGCCCCGTCCCCGGCCTCCGTACCCGGCCACCTCAGGGCTGGAAGGCCTGCCCACGCTGGTAAACAACGTCAAGACCCTTTCCTACGTACCCCACATCCTGCGGCGGGGCGCGGAGTGGTTTCGTTCCCTGGGAACGGCTAACAGTCCGGGCACCGCAGTGTTCGCCCTGGCCGGCAAGGTGGCCAACCCGGGTCTGGCGGAGGTCCCCATGGGCACCACCCTGCGGCAACTGATCTTCGAGGTGGGAGGGGGTATCCGGCAGGACAAGCAGTTCAAGGCGGTGCAGATCGGCGGTCCCTCGGGAGGGTGCCTGCCGGAATCGGCTCTGGACCTGCCTATAGATTTCGATTCCCTGTCGGAAGCGGGGGCGATGATGGGCTCCGGCGGAGTGGTAGTGCTGGACGAGGAGGACTGCGTGGTGGAGACGGCCCGCTACTTCCTGGAGTTCACCCGGCAGGAGTCCTGCGGACTGTGCAGCTTTTGCCGCCTGGGCACGGCCCACCTGCTGGAGAGGCTTACCGCGCTTACCCGCGGGGAGGCCAGGCTCGAGGACCTGGACCGGCTTTACGATCTGGCCGAGGACGTTCGCGCCGGCTCCCTGTGCGGTCTGGGGCAGACCGCCCCCAACCCGGTACTCACCACCCTCCGCTACTTCCGCGCCGAGTACGAGGCCCACGTGAAGGAGAAACGCTGCCCCGCGCTTGCCTGCCGCGACCTGGTGCTTTACTGCATCCTGCCCGAACGCTGCAGCAAGCTTTGCAACCTGTGCGTGGGAAGCTGTCCTGCCGGCGCCGTGATTACCCGGCCCGACCTGCTGAAGGCCATCGACCAGGCAAAATGCGTGAAGTGCAACCAGTGCCTGGTGACCTGCCCGCCGGAGTACCGCGCGGTGGTCAAACTCTCGCCGCCGCAGTTGCCGCCGGAGGGAGACGCGGGCCATGGATAGGCGGATCAGGCTGGTCATCGACGGCAAGGAGGTGGCGGCCCGGGAGGGGGAGCGCCTGCTCTGGGCAGCGCTGGAGAACGGAATCTACATCCCCCACCTTTGCGCGGTAAAGGACGCGGGACGCTCGCGGGCGGCCTGCCGGCTCTGCCTGGTGGAGGTAGAAGGGGAGAGGCGGCCGGTGGCCGCCTGCGCCTACCCCGTGCGCGAGGGCCTTGAGGTCCGCACCCGCTCGCCGAGGCTGGACCGCCTGGTCGAACGGGCGTTTGAGCTGATCCTCTCCCGGCACCGTCTGGACTGCGCCGTCTGCCCGGCCCGGTCCCGCTGTCAGCTGCGCGAGATAGCCCGCCGGCGTGGACTGCAGTTGAGGCTCCGGAGTCTTACGCCCCTGCCCCTCCCTGCGGAAATCGACGCCAGCCCCCAAAGCTTTGCTTACGACGCCGGTCGCTGCGTGCTCTGCGGCCGGTGCGTGGAGGCCTGCCGGGAAAGGGGCGCGGGTATCCTCGGTTTTGTGGGCCGCGGGTGGGAGCGGCGGGTGGCGACCTTCGGCGACGTCGGCAGGGCCGAGGCCGGCTGCCGGGAGTGCGGGGAGTGCCTCAAGGCCTGTCCGGTGGGGGCGCTCTATCCCAAGCCCAACGCGGACAGATCGAAGTCAGGATAACAGCTTCAAGCTGCTCAGGCGTTTCAGTGCGGCCAGCTTTTCGCTTCGACCGGTCCGGGCCTTTCTCAGCGCCTCCTCCAGAACGGCCACGGAATGATCGTAAGTCCGGCGGTCCACCGGAAAGGGGTGGCCGTCCTTTCCGCCGTGGGCAAAGGAGTAGCGGACCGGATCGCGGAAGCTGGTCTCGGCGCCGTAGGCCACCTCCGCTACCAGCGCCAGGGCCCTTAAGGCCGCAGGTCCCACTCCCCGCAACCCCAGCAGGCCCTCGAAGTCCGCTGCCTGTGCCTGATAGGCAAGCCGCAGGGCCTTCTCGAGGGAACCCGCCTTCGGCACGGCGTGGGTAGCAGGCAGCCGCAGCAGGCGTTCGGCCCCGGGGTGGGAAAGAAGGGCCTGATATTCACGCAGGAGGCGTTCCGGCTTTTGCCGGCTCAGGAGGGTGCTCACCCGGCGGTTTTCCTCTGCCTCCCGCGCCACCAGGTTGACCACCGCCGCAGACGGGGAGCCGCACACCGCGGCGTGGGGCTCGCACACAAAGCTCGCCACCTGCTCTCCCAGCCAGTGGTAGCGCCGCGCCCAGCCGGTGGCCGGATCCATGCCCTGCTGGACTACCGCCCACTCGCCCTTGGCCGTAAAGAAGAAAACGTGGTGATAGAGGGTGTAACCGTCCTGCAGGCCGGCATTGTCCACCTTGGCCGACAGGCGGCTGGCGTAGACCAGGCGCTCCCCGGAGGAGATGCCGTGGCGTTCGGCGTGGCTTACGATTTCCTGAGGCGTTCGCAGAGAAGCCTTTCCCTTTCCCCCGGCTACGAACAGGCCCAGGTCCTTCTCCCGGCCCCGCAGGCCTTCCTTGATCGCGCCGCACACGGTGGTAGTAAGGCCGGACGAGTGCCAGTCGAACCCCAGCACGCAGCCCAGGGCCTGAAACCAATGCGGATCGGACAGTCGGCGCAGCACCTCCAGGGGTCCGTATTCACTCACAATTACCTCCAGGATGGCCACACCCAGGCGGCGCATCCGCTCGAAAAGCCAGGGAGGACACTTGCCCCCATGAAGGGGCAGGTCGGCGGTACCGGTTCGCAAGCCAGCTCTGCTCCTTCCTGCGGCCTCTCTGCCGGGAGGCGAAGCTGCGGGCGCCGGTGGCCCGTGCCGGTTATCCTTCGCACTATTCGGGGCAACCCCGGTTGCCCCCCGCGCCGGTCGCCTGACCGTGTTGCCCCGCTACTTGCTCCGGGCAGCGGCGTCCTGATATAATCCGTAGCGTGCGAATTCTCGCTCGGAGGTCAGAGTATGGTACCCGCTGCCGAACTCGCCCGCCGCATCGAGAGCTTCCAGGTCGAGCTCAGGGCGGCGGAGGTCGATGCCGCTCTTCTCCTGCAGAAGGTAGATTACTACTATTTCTCCGGCACCATGCAGCTTTCCTACCTCTACATCCCCGCCGAGGGCGAGCCGCTCCTCATGGTGGTGAGAGACTGGGACCGCGCCCGGAACGAGAGCGCCCTGGCGAACGTGGTTCCCTGTCCGTCCGTCCGCCAGGCCCCGGTGCTCATCCAGGCCCAGCAGGGCCGGCTACCTGCCAGCCTGGGCCTGGAGTTTGACGTATTGCCGGTTAAGGAATACTTTCGCATCCAAAAGCTGTTCCCCGGCGTGCGCCTGACCGATGTATCCGGACTCATTCACAGAGTGCGCAGCCGCAAATCGTCCTGGGAAGTAGGTCAAATGCTTCAGGCTGCGGCGCTGGCGGCCGAGGTTTACGCCGCCGTGCCCCGGCTGCTTCGCCCGGGAATGACGGAGATAGAGTTGGCCGGGCTGCTGGAGGCCGAGGCCAAGAAAAGGGGACACGAGGGACTTCTGCGCATGCGCTCCCTCAACTACGAGGCCTACACCTGGCACATCCTTTCCGGCGCCAGCGGAGGAGTGGTCAGCTACCTCGACGGTCCCGTAGGAGGGCAGGGACTTTCTCCGGCCTTTCCCGTAGGCGCCGGCCGCAAACCCATCGAGGCGGGGGAACCCATACTGGTGGATTTCGGCGGGGTGGTGAACGGCTACCAGGTCGACGAAACCCGCATGTACTGCCTGGGAAGAATGCCCGACAAGTTCCGCCGAGCCTACGAGGCCTGTCTGGAGATCGAGCGCACGGTCCTGGAAGCGGCCCGCCCGGGGGTGAGCTGCCACTACCTGTTCGGGCTGGCCCGAGCTACGGCGGAGAAGCTGGGCTACGAGGACGCCTTTCTGGGGCCCAAGGGTAAGAAGGTCCGGTTTGTGGGTCACGGCATCGGCCTGGAGATCAACGAACCGCCCTACCTGGCCGAGGGCCACGACTACCCGCTGGAAGCAGGCATGACCTTTGCGCTGGAGCCCAAAATGGTCTTCCCCGGTGAAGGAGCCGTAGGCATTGAGGATACGGTGGTGGTGGAGGCCAACGGCTGCCGGCGGCTGACCGATATGCCGGACGGGATTATTGAGATCGAGCCCTAGGCTCTTGCGGCCTCGCCGGGCGGCAGTTCCCTGCCGCCCGGCGGCCCAGTAGCTTCCCCTAGGGGCGGCCGCCGGCGCTCAGCTCTCTGCGGACCTGTTCCAGCAGACGCCAGCCCTGCCGAAAGAGGTTTTCCGCCCAGGCCGGGTCGGGCCACAGGCGGGAGGAGGTGAGAAAGGAGCGGGCCAACCCGAGCGTCAGCCGGAGCTCGAAAGTCTCGTCCTGCTGTTCGGCGGCGAACTGCCGTACCAGGTCGGCAAAACACCGGTTAACCGCGGTCATTTCCTGCGCCTGCTCGGCCGCCACCGGCCTGCGGCGGTTGGATACCAGGAACACGGACACGTCCTGCACGTAGTCGCCCGGTCCGGAGCGGGCCACATCGATAAACTGGAACCCGGTTTCCGGCGAATAGAGCACGTTGTTGCTGTTGAAGTCCCCGTGAATCCATACGGCAAAGGGGACTGCCAGCTCCGGCTCCCGGAGGCGGACCTCCTCCAGGCAGACCGCCAGGGGGGGGAGGAGAAGCCCGTCGACGGCGAGCGGAGCGGCGGAAAGCTCTTCCAGGTGGGGATGGAGCCTGTACACCTCGCCGAGCCGTTCCTCTATCTGGCGGACGAAGCCCGGTACCACTTTCTCCGGACGGCGGGAGTTCCTCCAGATTTCGCAGAGCACGCGGTAGAGCTCCCGGGTTACCCGGAGTTTCTCCTCCAGGGCCACCTGTTCGTAGTAGTCTTGAAGCAGCCGGCCTCTTCCCAGTTCCCTTAGAAAAGCCTGCCTGTCCTTGCCTTCCAGGACGGCCAGTACCCGGGGAGTAAGGCCGGTACCGTACCGGGCCCACTGCCGGGCCTTTTCTACCTCCTGGGCCACCTTCCGGGGCGAACCGGACTTATAGAGCAGCCTGGTGCCTTCCGGCAGTTCGATGCCGCCCACGGTGGCGCCGCTGACCCCGTCCCAGAAACGGTGGAAGTCCGTGGGCACGGCGCCGGAAAGCAGTTTCTTCAATTCCGCATAATTGGCGAACTTCATCCGCTGACCGAGAACCCAGTAAACCACCCATTCCGACATGTTGAGCGCGTAGTCGGTTATCTTTTCCAGGTTTTCCGCCACGAAGAGCAGGTCCAGGAATTGGGCGCCCCTTTGGGGGTGCTGCTGAATGCCCCCGGTGAGCTGGGGAATGAGCCACTCCAGGAAGTGGTCCGCCTCTTCCTCTCGAAGAAATACCTCCTCCGCCCGGCCCAGGTCCTTTTGGAGGAAGGCCTCGAGACCGGCATCCAGACAGTGTACCGCCGCCTCGGCCAGGGGATCCAGCTTGGGTTCTCTGGGGGGCTTGAAGGTGAGCTTGCGTGCCCGGGCCGCGATCTTGGAGGCGGCGTCACCCACGTGCTCCAGGTTAATGACCACCCGCATGGCCGCCCGCAGCCAGCGCCACTCCGAGGCCGGCCATTGGCCGAGACCCATGTGGTGGAATATCTTCTCTTCGCCGGCCATGTAGAAGTGATCCACCAGATCGTCCTTCTCCACGACCCGTTGCGCCAGTTCGGGATCCGCTCCGGAAACCGCACGCAGGGCGTCCTCAAGCTGGCCCTGAACCAGCCGGCCCAGGCGGTAGATTTCCTCCGGGAGTTCTTTGGGTATCTTCCTGGCCATGGCTAACGTTCCTTATGCCGCAAGGTCGGTACCGGGGTTAACTTACTTGGGATAAGTATATCATATCTCCCCCTAACGCTTAACCCTTGAGCAGGTTATAATTCCCTAAGGAGGTGGGTGCCTTTGGCGGCGGAACGGCAGGTACATCTCTATCTGGAGGGTGACGTGCAGGGTGTGGGCATGCGCGACTACGTCCGTCGCAGGGCTCGGGCCCTGGGGCTGGTGGGCTTCGTTCGCAACCTCAGCGACGGGCGCGTCGAGGTGGTGGCCGAAGGAAGGGAAGACACGCTGGCCGCCTTCACCGCGGAGCTGCGTCGTGCCCCGGTAGGCCGGGTGGACCGCGTGCAGGAGGAATACCTTGAGGCCTCAGGCCGGTTCGGCGACTTCAGGATTGCGGCCACCCTGTAGAGGTCGGCCGCGCAGTCACGGCGGCTAAGCCAGGAAGGCCGCCACTACGCCGACCAGGAAGATGCCGTCGAACACCCCCGCCCCGCCGATGCTCACGGCCTGGGCGCCCAGGCGCTGTATGGCGCCGTAGTTCAGCAGGTCGGCTCCGATGAGGGTACCCAGGGCACCGCTGACGTAGGCAACCGCAGCCGGGGCTTTGGGGAGCCAGGAGCAGGCCGCAGGCGGCGGCCACGAAGGGTGGGATAAAGGCCGGCATGGCGATTCCTACCCCGGGCATGGGGCGGGCCAGGAGCTTGGCCAGGAGGGCGGTGACGGCCGTAGCTACCAGCGCGG
Organism: Clostridia bacterium; assembly: GCA_024653205.1. NCBI lineage: Bacteria > Bacillati > Bacillota > Clostridia > Clostridia bacterium. The sequence continues at coordinate 115,867 of JANLFO010000002.1, forward strand.
GCACCAGGGGCGCCTGGGTGGCCAACAGGTAGACGGACAGCGCGGCCGGGAGTATGGCCCCGCCCAGGTTGATGCAGATGGTCTGTTCCTGCACGGTGGGAGGGTAGTAGAAGACGTAGAGGGGCAGGGCGGCCCTTCGCTGCACCCATATCCGCCGTCTGGAAATGGGGATATTGATCACGCTCCCTATCAGACAGGCCAGAAAGAAGGCTATGGCGGCCTCCGGAGAGAGACCCAGCCGGGCGAAGGAGACGGCAGCCAGGTTGAAGAAGAGCATCACGAACAACAGGGGCAGCAATAGGAACAGAAGAAGCCACGGTCCTAGAAAGATCATGGGAGGCGGCGGGTGCCTTCAACTCCTTTCTCCCGAAAGCGAACCGGCGGGGTCAACCACCGCTATTGTACCACTTTTCCCGTCCTGAAGGACCCCCCTCGGCGGAAGTTTCCCCGGACCGGCGAAAAACGGAGGGAAAGGTCCTGACAGAGGAAAAGGTGGTATCCGGCCCGCAGAAGGAGCACTTGAGGTCTACGCCTTCGAAGGAAAGCCTGCCCTCGACATACTTTCCCGAGATGGAGCTAATAGCCGACAAGGTTCTGTTTGGGTCGGATTGGCCTACCGTGCCTTCTATCAAGGCCAATGTTGAGGCTATCCGCCGTCTGCCGCTAGACCCGGAGGCCAAGGAAAAAATACTGGGGGGCAATGCTGCCCGTCTCTTGGGCCTTACGACCGACCTTCCTACGTAACGAGGATAGGCGTGGTATAAAGATAGTCACTTCCTTCTCCGTATAGCCAATAGTAGTGTCGGGACGGGCTCGAATAGATAGCCGTTACCCATAGGTACGGCCCGAAGGAAGGGTCGTCTACCCGCACCTCCTTTTCCCACAGCGGCGTCTCGATTGCATCGTCCCGTATAAGGGCAAGGCGGTAACTCCCCCTTGGTCCCGGTCTAAACCATATGTCGAAGGCCAGATTCGTGCCCCACCTTGGTCGCGGAATAATTGCGCCCGGCGGGTGACGGTTCAGCCTCAGCACGGCCAGGGAGCCGTTCTTGCTGACCGCGGTCCATCCGCGCGCGAGGGCCAGGTCTACCAGATGTTTTTGCTCCCTCCAATCCATCTCTCGCCAGCGGACCGGCACCGGCAAGAACGTGGCGTAGGTCGGGAAAGGCAGGGGGTTTCCGTGCCAGTCGCTGCCGGTACGCACGGATACCGTCGCTCCATCTTGCCACAGGCGGCGCCACAGATGGATACTCGCTCCTTCCAGAGAAAAGTCCCTCTGGAAGCCGGACATTATCTCCAGACCGAAGGAACCCGTCAGCGGGTTTTCCACCCAGTTCCAGGAGCGAGGGCCGTACGGGTGGGCGACGGAGAAAGAGGCCGTCCGCGCCTTGTCGACTATCCGCTGGGCCAATACCGGCCCGACCAAGGCCTGATTTTCTAAGCTCCTAATATCCGGCAGCCCGTAGGCGAGGAGATGCCCACGATCATGCTTCACGGCCACCTCCAGCCCCGGGAAAAGCCGGGCACCGCGGCGGGGGAGATTTCGGCAAAGTCGTACGAGTTCTGCCCAGTGCCCACCGACCAGGTCGGCGTGAGGGGTGAGGTAGACGGCGTCATAGCCTGCCTCGCTGTAATGGCGCCAGAGTTGTTCGGGCGTAGACCGGCCATCGTCGTGAAAACTGCAGTGTACTTGAAGGTCCGCCCGTATCCACATGCCCGCTCCTCCTCGGGAGACAGGATATGGTAGGACCGGACCGGGGGTGCGGCCGCACGGGCCAAATCTTGGGCAGACCGCAGCAGTGTGTCGGCCGCCTCCCAGCGGCTAACGGGAAGGGTGATCAGACGTGTTACATCCTAAACTGAGTTGCCGCGAGTACTTGACGCAGAGGCGGTCTAATGCTATCATTTTATCCGGAAGGTGCGGCTGTGGCGGAACTGGCAGACGCGCTAGATTCAGGGTCTAGTGGCCGTCAAGGCCGTGGGGGTTCAAATCCCTTCAGCCGCACCAAATTCTTTTGATGAGCAGGGGGGCGGTCAGCCCCCCTTCCTCTTTCCCGCAAGAAGGGCACACCGAAGGAAAGCAGGACCAGGTCGGAGCCTCCGTTGTTGGAGTGGTTGGGCCCACCTGAGGCCTTTATGCCGCCGTAGGTCATACCGGTAGCGCCGCGTACACAGCCATCACAAGGGCCTGGTACCTCGTCAGGCAAAAAGGTAGCCACAGGCAGTTCAAGCACCCTACCAAGCCTGGGAGGGTAACCATAGCAGGCAATTCGAACGACGACCTAGCGCCTGGGACGCTTAACAGCATCTTTAAGCAGGCCCAACTCAAGAAGGAGGCGAAGTAAAGTGCAGTACCTTATTGTAATCGAAAAGGCGGAAGGCAATTACTCTGCCTACTCGCCGGACGTTCCCGGCTGCGTGGCTACAGGCAAGACGCCGGAAGAAGCCAGACGGAAGATGCAGGAGGCCCTGGAAATGCACATCAAGGGCCTTGTGGAGGACGGCCTGCCGATTCCCGAGCCGCAGGCCGCAGCGGAGTATGTTCAGGTAGCCTTGCCGTAGGGGGACGGGCCGGACCAAGAGCTGAAAAAGAAAGCCCTCGCGCAGGAGGGCCAGAGTGAGGTTCGTCGTGACTTTGCGCAAGCAGGTATAAACTCGCAAACCCTCGTAATTTCTGGAGCCGGCGGAGGGGGTCGAACCCTCGACCTGCCGATTACAAGTCGGCTGCTCTGCCGCTGAGCTACGCCGGCCTGGTCGGGGCGGGGGGACTTGAACCCCCGGCCTCTTGGTCCCAAACCAAGCGCGCTGCCAACCTGCGCCACGCCCCGTCGGCTTGATTATAGCTCACAGGTCGGAGAAGGGTCAACTCCAACCCTCCTGCGGGTTTGTACCAAGCTCTATCGGCGGCCCGCATTCCGGTCAGGGTTGGGGGAAACGTAATGGGTCGGAAACCTCGGCACCCGTCCTACCGACGTATGTCCGCCGCGAGGGCGAAGGGCACCCGTAGATAATATGCGGCCCGCGGCGAGGTTCAGTTCTTTCTGATGAACGCCGTTAACCTGCACGGTGGTCGGGCCCTGGGATGGCAAATTTCGCACGGATAGATTACAATGATGGCATGGGCAGCTCTAGGTCAGCCAAGTGAACACAGTTTGCAGTCGGCAGACGGTCACCCGAGGAACCCGTTCAAAGGCAAGAACAACTTGTCGGCGCAGGTGGGCCGCCGGAGTTCACCGTCACGGGTTTCAAGAGAAACTAGAAGGATACTGCCATTTGGTGTAGAAGAACAATACCTTAAAAAACGCTGCTGCCGGTGACGGTGAGGTCAAAGGGCCAATGCGCCCCATTGGCAACCGAAACGGATGGTGAGAGGGTGAAACTGGCGATATCCGGAAAAGGGGGCGTAGGGAAGACCACTCTGGCCGCCGGTCTGGTTCGTTATTTTGCCGATCGAGGCTTCACGGTGTATGCCGTGGACGCCGATCCCGACGCCAGCCTGGGCCTGGCCCTGGGCCTGGACCCGGAAGCATTGGCAGGCATGCTTCCGATCGTGGAAATGCGCGAGGTGATCGCCTCGCTCACCGGCGGCGAAGGCGCCTTCTTCTCCCTTAACCCGGAAGTGGGAAGCCTGATAGAGCAGTACAGCGTGGCGGCGGACAACGTTCGTTTCCTCAAAATGGGAACAGTAAAGCAAGGCGGGACCTCCTGCTACTGCCGGGAGAACAGCGTCCTGCACGCCCTGCTCAGCCACCTGCTTCTGCGGCGCGACGAGGTGGTAATCCTGGACTTTAGCGCCGGCATTGAGCCCCTCACCCGCGGAACTGCACGGGGGGTCAACCTCCTCCTGGTGGTCACCGAGCCCACGCGGGTAAGCCTGCATACCGCCAGGACCGTCACCGCCCTCGCCCGCGATCTGGAGATCCAGCACGTTGCCTACGTGGGGAACAAGGTGAGAAGCAACGAAGAGGAAGCTTTTCTCAGAGAGCACCTCCCTTCGGACGCCCTGCTGGGAGTCCTTCCGTTTGACGAAGGAGAATGGGCGCGCGGCCGCAGTCTATCCGAGGGCACCGTAGCCCCGTCCCTGCGCCCCGCCCTCGAAACCATAGGCAACCGGATCCTGGCGGCCTACGCGCCGCCTTTGAGCATCTAGGGACCGGCCTGGCAGGCCAGTCGGACCAGGGAATACTCTCACGGAGGGGGTTAGACAATGCCAAGGTTTCGGGATCCCACCCACACCGCGCGGCCCTCGGACGCCCCGCGGGTGCCGGAGCGTAGGAAGCGCGAACGCACCATTGATCCGGCAGCATTAGAAATGCTGCAAAAGGCCCAGGAGGCCAACGTTACCACCGCCTTTGATCGCTTTTTGGCCCAGCAGCCTCAGTGCCAGTTCGGGTACACTGGTATCTGCTGCCGCTTCTGTATGGCCGGTCCCTGCCGCATCCGGTCCCTGGACGGACCGGGAAGCCGCGGGATCTGCGGCGCGTCGGTGTGGACAATCGTAGCCCGGAGTGTGGGGCTCATGATCCTCACGGGCTGTGCCTCACACGCCGAGCACGGCAACCATATGGCACAAACCCTGCTGGAAATGGCCGAGGGCCACGCGCCGGACTACAGCATTAAAGACCCGGAGAAGCTGAGGCGGGTATGCAGGCGGGTGGGAATCGAAACCGAAGGCCGTGGCGAGCTGGACCTGGCCCGAGAACTGGCCGAAAAGGCTTTGGACGATTTCTCGCGGCTCAAGGGGATGGGAGAGTCCACCTGGGTTGCCACCACCGTTACCCCCGGCCGCAACCTGAAGTTCCGCACCCACGCCGTAATGCCCCACGGCATCCACGCGACGATCTCGGATCTGGTTACCCAGGCTCACGTGGGAATGGATGACGACCCGGTAAACCTGGTCTTCAGCGCCATAAGAGTGGGTCTGGCCGACTACGCGGGAATGCACATCGCCACCGACCTTTCGGACATACTGTTCGGAACGCCGGAGCCGGTAGTAAGCGAGGCCAATATGGGGGTTCTGGATGCCGACAAGGTCAACATAGTCCTGCACGGCCACAACCCTCTTTTAAGCGAGATCATCGTGCAGGCGGCCCGCGAACTGGAACCGGAGGCCGTAGCCGCAGGTGCCAGGGGAATCAACCTGGTGGGCATCTGTTGCACCGGTAACGAAGTGCTTATGCGGCAGGGCATACCCCTGGTCACTTCCTATGCCTCCCAGGAACTGGCCATTTGCACCGGCGCCGTAGACGCCATGTGCGTGGACGTCCAGTGCATAATGCCGGCCATCCGGAGCACGGCGGAGTGCTTTCATACCCGCATTATCACCACTTCGGACATAGTCAAAATCCCGGGCTCGTACCACATCGATTACCAGACCACGAACGCAGCCCGCGACGCCCGGACGGCGGTGCGGCTGGCCATCGAAGCCTTTAAGGAGCGCCGCGAGAGCGGCCGCGCCGTATATATCCCTCAGATCAAGAATACGGTGGTGGCCGGCTGGAGCCTGGAGGCGCTCATGCGCCTGTTTGCGGGCCTGAATCCGGAAAATCCGGTGCGGGCCCTCAACCAGGCCATACTGGAGGGTGAACTGGCCGGCGTCATCCTCATGGCCGGGTGCAACAACCTGAAGACCTTCCAGGACAACTCCCACATTACCATAATGAAGGAAATGCTCGGGAACAACGTGCTGGTACTGGCCACGGGCTGCTCCGCGCAGGCGGCGGCCAAACTGGGTCTTATGGACCCGGCCAGGGTGGACGAACTCTGCGGCGAGGGGCTTAAGAGCTTCCTGCGCCGCCTGGAGGAGAGGGCCGACCTCAAGGTGGGCCTGCCCCCGGTGTTCCACATGGGCTCCTGCGTGGACAATACCCGGGCTTCGGACCTTCTGATGGCCATGGCCAACGACCTGGGCGTGGATACCCCGAAAGTGCCCTTTGTAGCCTCGGCGCCGGAGGCGATGAGCGGCAAGGCCACCAGCATCGGCACCTGGTGCGTGGCCCTGGGACTGCCCACCCACGTGGGGTGCATGCCGCCGGTAGAGGGAAGCGATCTCATCTACAGCATCCTCACCCAGATCGCCCACGACGTTTACGGCGGTCATTTCATCTTTGAGATGGACCCGGAGGTCGCGGCGCGCAAGCTGCTCAACGCCCTGGAGTACCGTACCTGGAAACTGGGCGTGCACCATCAGGTGGCGGATCGCTTCGAGACCAGGCTGTACCAAGGCTACTAGGGCAGAGGGGAGGGGTAATGCATGACGGTAGACTTTGACAAGCTCTTCGAAGGCGCAATCCCGGAGGGAAAGAACCCCACCCGGCTTTTTCGCGAGGTATATCACGGGGCCATAACCGCGGTCAGCTACGCCGAAATCCTGCTCAATCAGGCCGTCCGGCGTTACGGGCCCGACCACCCCGTGGGTTATCCGGACACGGCCTACTACCTGCCGGTGATCCGCTGTTACAGCGGCGAAGAGGTAAAGAGGCTGGGCGACATCCCGCCCGTCCTCAATCGCATGCGGGCCCAGATCAGGTCTGAACTGACCTTCGAGAACGCCCGGCTGGCCGGGGAATCCACCTGGTACGCGGCGGAGATAATCGAGGCCCTGCGTTACCTAGAGTACGATCCGGACAACCCGCCAGCTCCCGAACCCTGGACCGGGTTCATCGGCGATCCGGTGGTGCGGCGTTTCGGGGTGAAGATGGTGGACTGGACCATCCCGGGAGAGGCGATAATCCTGGGCCGGGCCCGGGATCCCAAGAAGCTGGCCCGGATGGTGCAGGAGCTCATGGGCATGGGCTTCATGATCTTCCTCTGCGACGAAGTAGTGGAGCAGTTGCTGGAGGAGGACGTGAAGCTGGGCGTCGACTACATTGCCTACCCCCTGGGCAACTTCACCCAGATCGTGCACGCCGCCAATTACGCCCTGCGGGCGGGCATGATGTTCGGCGGTATCACCCCGGGTCTGCGGGACGAACAGAGGGACTATCAGCGCCGGCGCATCCGGGCCTTCGTGCTCTACCTGGGCGAGCACGACATGGTGAAGACCGCCGCCTGCTTCGGGGCCATCTTCACCGGGTTCCCGGTGATCACCGACCAGCCCCTGGCCGAGGACCAGCAGATACCCGACTGGTTTTTCACCGTGGATGACTACGACAAGATGATCCAGATCGCCCTGGAGGTTCGGGGCATCAAGCTCACCCGGGTGAAGCTGGAGCTGCCCATCAACTTCGGCCCGGCCTTCGAGGGGGAGAGCATCCGCAAGGACGCCCTCTACGTGGAGATGGGCGGCGGCCGCACCACGGCCTTCGAACTGGTGCGCAGCGTGGGCGAGCAGGAAATCGAGGACGGAAAGGTGGAGGTTGTCGGCCCGGAAATCGACGCCTTCCAGGCCGGGGACCGCCTTCCCTTTGCCTACGTGGTGGACGTATACGGCCGTAAGATGCAGGAGGACTACGAAGGGGTTCTCGAACGCCGCATCCACGACTTCCTGAACTACGGTGAAGGGCTGTGGCATACCGCCCAGCGGGACATTGTATGGCTGCGCATTAGCAAGGAGGCGGTGGCCAAGGGAGTCAAGTTCCGCCACCTGGGGGAGATCCTGGTGGCCAAGATGAAGGAAGAGTTCCCCGCCATCGTTGACCGGGTACAGGTTACCGTCTACACCACCAAGGAAGACGTGGAGCGGCTGCTGCCCCTGGCCCGGGAGAGGTACCGGCTGCGCGACGAGCGGTTGCGAGGGCTCACGGACGAGGCGGTGGACACCTTCTACTCCTGCAACCTCTGCCAGTCCTTCGCCCCCAACCACACCTGCATCGTCACTCCCGAGCGGCTGGGTCTCTGCGGGGCCGTGAGCTGGCTGGACGCCAAGGCCTCCCACGAGATTAACCCCGCCGGGCCGAACCAGCCGGTACCCAAGGAAGGCGTTATCGACGAATGGAAAGGCATGTGGAGGAGCGTCAACGAGTACGTCTACAACGCCACCAACCACAACCTGGAGGAAGTCAACCTGTACTCCATGCTGGATCGGCCCATGACCTCCTGCGGCTGCTTCGAGTGCATCATGGCGATAGTGCCCGAGTGCAACGGCATAATGATCACCACCCGCGAGTACGGCGGCATGACGCCCTGCGGCATGACCTTCTCCACCCTTGCGGGGATGGTGGGCGGCGGCGCCCAGACTCCCGGCTTCATGGGGGTGGGGCGGCGGTACCTGGTCAGCCGCAAGTTCATCCGCGCGGACGGCGGGCTGGGCCGGGTGGTATGGATGCCCAAGGAGCTCAAGGAGCAGTTGCGCGAAGAGCTCAACGCCCGCGGCAGGGAGGAAGGCTTCGGAGACAGCTTTGCCGACACGATCGCGGACGAGACCATTGGCACCGGCGTGGAGGAAATCCTGCCTTTCCTGGAGGAGAAGGGGCACCCGGCCCTGAGTATGGAGCCCCTTATGTAGAATAGATCCGAGGAGGGGAGTTGTGCCCGATGCCACTGACCGGTTTGGAAATCTATAAGCAGCTTCCCAAGACCAACTGCAAGGACTGCGGACACCCCACCTGCCTAGCCTTTGCCATGGCCCTGGCCAGCGGCAAGGCGTCGCTGGATGCCTGCCCCCACGTAAGCGATGAGGCGCGGGCAGTCCTGGACTCGGCCGCAGCACCGCCCATGGCCGAGATCACGGTAGGCACGGGGCAGGCTGCGGTCAAGCTGGGCGGCGAGACCGAACTCTTCCGGCACGAGAAGCGCTTCTACAATCCCGCCGCCGTGGCCTTCCTGATAAGCGATACTCTGCCGGAGGCGGAGTTATCGGCCCGGCTGGCCGCGATCCGGGACCTGGTGTTCCACCGGGTAGGTCTGGAGTACCGGGTCCAGATGGCGGCGGTGAAGAACGAATCCGGCCAGGCTGATCCCTTCAAGAGGGCCGTGGCCGCCGCCGCAGGCACCGGGCTGGCCCTGATGCTGGTGACCGACGATCCCAAGCTGATGGCCGCCGGCCTGGAAGCGGCCGGGCAGAATCGGCCGCTGCTCTACGCCGCTACCGAGACCAACTGGGAGGCCATGCTGGAGCTGGCCAAGGCCCACCCCTGCGTGCTGGCGGTCAAGGCGCGCGGGCTGGAGGCACTCGCCGGCCTGGCCCAGAAGATCACCGCCGCCGGCTTCAAGGACCTGGTGCTGGATCCCCAGCCGACGAGCCCGGCGCAGGCGGTGGCCGACCTGGTCCAGATTCGTCGGCTGGCCGTTAAGAAGCGCTTCCGCCCCTTCGGCTACCCCAGCCTGGTGTTCGCCGGCGCGGAGGATCCGGCGGAGGAAGCGCTGGAGGCCGCACTGTACGTGACCAAGTACGCGGGTGTGGTGGTGCTCAAGAACGTCTCCCGGGCCCACCTGTTGCCCCTGCTCACCTGGCGGCAGAACCTCTACACCGATCCTCAGGTCCCCATCCAGGTGGAGGAGAAACTCAACGAGATCGGGACTCCGAGCGAAGACTCGCCGGTCTACGTCACCACCAACTTCTCCCTGACCTATTACTCCGTCCAGGGCGAGGTGGAAGGTTCCCGTATTCCCAGCTACATCCTCTCGGTTAACACGAACGGGCTTTCGGTAATGACCGCCTACGCGGACGGCCGGTTCACCGCGGAAAAGATCGCCCAGGTTATGAAGAAGGTGGACCTGGAGAGTAAGGTTAAACACCGCACCATCGTGATCCCGGGCGCGGTCGCGGTGCTGAAGGGGAAGCTGGAGGAACTCACCGGCTGGAAGGTACTGGTAGGGCCGCGCGAGGCGTCGGGAATCCCTGCCTTCGCCAAGAGCAACTTTGCCGCCTAGTCGGGGAAGCGAAAGCCGCGAGTTCACCAAACCTGGGGAAGGGAGTAAGGAAGATGGCCGTAGAAATCCTCAAGGATAGAAACCCGAGCCGGGTGGGAGAAGTGGTCCTGGGAGCCACCAGGGAAGAAGGGGGAACCCGGGCCTACAGCCTCCGGGTGGGCGGGGATCCGGCCTTGCCCTTTCACCAATTCGAGGGGGAAACGGTCAATCGCCCGGCGGTAGCCCTGGAGGTCGTGGACACAGTTCCGGAGTGGCCGGAGGAGCTGGCCCGCTGCTACCGGGACGTCTGGCAGGATCCGGCGCAGTGGGCAAAGAAGTGCGTGGAAGAGTACCGGGCCGACCTGGTCTACCTCAGACTCGAAGGAGCCGACCCGGAAAAGGGCAACCGTTCGCCGGAGGAATGCGTGGCCACGGTGAAGCAGGTGCTGGCCGCCGTGGGAGCGCCCCTGGTGGTGGTCGGCTGCGGGGTGGCGGAGAAGGACAACCAGGTCATGGAGGCCATAGCCGAGGCCGCAGCCGGCGAAAAGCTGCTGCTCGGCAACGCCGAGCCGGACAATTACCGCACCCTGGTGGCCGCCTGCATGGTCCACGGCCACAGCGTAATCGCCAAGTCGCCCCTGGACATCAACATCTGCAAGCAGCTCAACATCCTGGTCACGGACATGAACCTGCAGTCCAACCGCATCGTGATCGATCCCTCCATCGGCGGGCTGGGCTACGGCATCGAGTACGCCTTCTCCATCATGGAGAGGCTGCGGCTCGGTGCCCTGCAGGGCGACCGCATGCTGGCCATGCCCGTCCTCTGCACCGTGGGCCAGGAGACGTGGCGGCATAAAGAGGCGGCAGCGCCGGAAGCGGAATACCCGGAATGGGGGGCGGAGGCCGAACGGGGCGTCATGTGGGAGGCCACGGCTGCCGCCGCCCTGCTGCAGGCCGGGGCGCATATTCTGCTTATGCGCCATCCCCGGGCGGCAACCCTCACCAAGGCCCTGATCGATGAATTGGCCCGCCCCACCGATTTCTAGGTTAACGGAGGTTAGGAGCAATGCTTATCATCGGCGAGCGCATAAACGGGATGTTTGCCGATATCCGGGAGGCCCTGCAGAAGCGGGACCCGCGGCCGGTGCAGGAGTGGGCCAGGAAGCAGGAAGAGGGAGGCGCCCGTGCCCTGGATCTCAACGTGGGACCGGCGGTGGAGGACAAGATAGAGGCCATGAAGTGGCTGGTGGAGGCAACCCAGGAAGTGACCGGCCTCATGCTCTGCCTGGACTCCACCAACTTTGATGCCATCGAGGCCGGCCTTGAGGTCTGCCGGAATCCGGCCATGATCAACTCCACCAACGCCGAGAGGGACAGGATCGAGCGGGCCTTCCCCCTGGCGGTCAAGTACGGCGCCAAGCTGATCGGTCTCACCATGGACCGCAAAGGCATCCCCAAGGATGCGGACACGCGCCTGGCCTTCGCCATGGAACTGGTGGCCGCGGCGGACGAGTTCGGCCTGCCCATGGAGGACCTCTACCTCGACCCCCTGATCCTGCCGGCCAACGTGGGCCAGGATCACGGGCCGGAGGTACTCAAGACCTTGCAGCAGATCAAGCTGCTGGCCAGCCCGCCGCCCAGAACCGTACTGGGACTGAGCAATGTTTCCCAGGGCTGCCAGGACCGCTCGCTGCTGAATCGCACCTTCCTGGCCCTGGCCATGGCCTGCGGCCTGGACGCGGCCATTGCCGACGCCTGCGATCCTCTTCTGACCGAGGTGGCGGCAGCCGCGGAGGTGCTGCTAAATCAGACCATCTACTGCGACTCCTACGTGAAGATGTTCCGTGCCAGGTAGGCCGGCTGCGGCCCGGCGGAGAGGGAGAGGTGCTCCCGGACCGCCGGGCGAAACCTGCCGAGCCTGGCGGTGGGGGGTGAGGAAGTTGACGGTCAATCCTCCCGGCACCGCAGCGGGCGCGGGAGCACGGCTGGTGCCGTCCCCGGATTGGGCCCGGGAGGTAGAGCGGGAGTCCGCCCAGCCTGTTTCCCTCTGCTATCAGTGCCAGAAGTGCTCCGGAGGCTGCCCTCTGGCCTTCGCCATGGACGTACTGCCGCACCGGCTCATCCGCTACGTTCAGCTGGGCCAGAAAGAACGGGTCTGGCAGAGCCGCACCGTCTGGCTCTGCGCCGCCTGCCGCACCTGCGCCGCCCGTTGCCCGAACGGTATCGATATTGCTGCCGTGGCCGATGTTCTCAAACAGCAGGCAATGCGGCGCGGCCTGGTAGCGCCGGAGCCTTCCGTTCAGGCCTTTCACCAGACCTTCCTTTCCTCACTGCGAAGCAGGGGGCGGATGCACGAGCTGACCATGCTGCTCCGGTTCAAGCTCAAGGCCGGCTTTAAGGGTAGCGAGCTTTCCCAGGATCTTCGCCTGGGGCTGGCCATGTTGCGGCACGGCAAGCTCAGGCTGCTGCCGGAAGGCGTAAGGCGCACGCGGGAAATCCAGGCCCTCTTTGCCAGGGCCCAGGAGGGTAAGTCGCATGGCGCGGTATAGCTATTACCCCGGCTGCTCGCTCCACTCCACGGCCGCCGAGTACGACCTCTCCACGCGGGCGGTTCTGACCGCCCTGGGTCAGGAGCTGGAGGAGCTGGAGGACTGGAACTGCTGCGGTGCCAGCTCCGGTCACGCCCTCAGCCCCTACCTGGCCCACGCCCTGCCCCTGCGCAATCTGGTTCTGGCCGAGGCGAAGGACCGGGAGCTGATGGTGCCCTGCGCCGCCTGCTACAACCTGCTGCGGGTTACCCAGCAATTCATGGCCGAAGGCGGCGAGGAGGCCGATAGCCTGAACCGGGACCTTGAGGCGATCACGGGCAGGCCCTACCGGGGCCGGGTAAGAGTGCGGCACCTACTGGAGGTCCTGAGCGATCCCGACATGCTGAGGCTGCTGAAGACGGCGGTACGCACCCCTCTGGGAGACCTTCCCGTGGCCGCCTACTACGGCTGCCTTCTTAACCGGCCGCGGCAGGTCAGCTTCGAGGAGATCCCGGAGCAGCCGGAGAGCATGGAAAGGCTGCTCCGGGTTCTGGGGGCAAGACCGGTGGGGTGGTCGGCCAAGACCGACTGTTGCGGCGCCTCCCTGGGGGTGTCCCGGGCGGACCTGGTGGGGCGGCTGGTAAACGATATCGTCCGGGCCGCGCGCCGGGCCGGTGCCCAGGCTTTGGTAACCGCCTGCCCGCTCTGCCAGTCCAACCTGGACGGTCGCCAGGAAGAGGGACAGGAACTGCCGGTCTTCTTTATTTCCGAACTGGTCGGCGCGGCCCTGGGCCTTAGAGAGACCGAGTCGTGGCTGGCGCATCACCTGGTGGATCCGCGGCCGCTGCTGCGGGCGCGGCGCCCGGCGGTACCGGCGTAGAGAAAGGGTGGTGAAGGAAGTGAGCGCGAGCGAGCGCGTGGGGGCGGTGATGGTAGTCGGCGGGGGCATTGCCGGAATGCAGGCCGCGCTGGACCTGGCCTCTTCGGGTTTTTACGTTCACCTGGTAACCGACAGCCCTTCCCTGGGCGGGCGCATGACCCAGCTGGACAAAACCTTCCCCACCAACGACTGTGCCATGTGCCTTTTGGGTCCGCGCATGACCGATACCCTAAACCACCCCAACATCGCCATCCACACCTGCAGCAACGTGGAGGGCGTGACCGGCAGGCCCGGTCAGTTCCGGGTGAAGGTCAGGAAGAGGCCTCGCTACATCAACCTCCGGGAATGTACCGCCTGCGGCGACTGCGAACAGGTCTGCCCCGTGGAGGTACCCGACCTGTTCAACGAAGAGATGAACACGCGCAAGGCGGTCTACAAGCTCTTCCCGCAGGCCGTGCCCAACAAGTACCTCATAGAGAAGCGGGGCACCCCTCCCTGCCGCTCCACCTGCCCGGCCGGAACCAACGTGCAGGGTTATGTGGCTCTCATTTCTCAGGGCAAGTTTACCGAAGCCCTGGAGGTGGTGCGCAGGCGCATGCCCTTCGCCGCGGTGTGCGGCCGTATCTGCCACCACCCCTGCGAGGAGGAATGCAACCGGGCCGAGTTCGATGCTCCGGTGGCCATCCAGTGGCTCAAGCGGGCCGCGGCCGATTTCGGCGAGGACAGGCCGCCCGCACCGCCGGCAGAGCGCCGGCCGGAAAAGGTGGCGGTCATCGGCGCCGGGCCCGCGGGCCTGGTGGCCGCCTTTGACCTGGCCCAGGAAGGCTTCCGGGTAACGGTCTTCGACGCCCTCAATGTGGCCGGGGGCCTGCTGCGCGCCGGCATCCCGCGCTACCGCCTCCCCGAAGCGGCGGTCGAGCGGGACCTGGCCTGGTTGCTGGCCGGCGGGGCAGAGCTGAAACTCGGCGTCAGGGTAGGGCAGGACGTGAGCTTTGAAGACCTGCGCCGCGAGTATCAGGCGGTTCTCATAGCCGTGGGCGCCGGCGCCAGCCGGGGCCTCGACGTCCCGGGAACCGACCTTGAGGGCGTCTGGCCGGGGCTTTCCTTCCTCCGGGAGGCCGCCCTGGGAGACCGCCCGCAGGTGGGCAGTAAAGTGCTGGTGATCGGCGGCGGCAACGTGGCCGTAGATGCGGCGCGGACCGCCCTGCGGCTGGGTGCGGAAACGGTGGAGATAGTGTACCGGCGCACCAAGGAGCAGATGCCGGCCCACGCCTGGGAGATCGCCGAGGCGGAGGAAGAAGGAGTGGTGGTTCACACCTGCTGGGTCCCGCGCCGCATCCTGGGCGAGAACGGCCGGGTTACCGGGATGGAGTTCATCCGGGTGGAGCCGGCGGTGGATGCGGAAGGCCGGTTCGCCCCCAGGGAGATACCCGGCTCGGAGCGGGTGTTCCCGGCGGACACGGTGATCCTGGCCGTCGGCCAGGCGACCGACCTTTCCTTCCTGGGTCCGGAGAGCGGGGTGGAGGTGCGGCGCGACGGCACCATCAAGGTGGACCCGGTGACCATGGCCACCACCGCAGCCGGGGTCTTCGCCTGCGGCGACGTGGTGCTGGGTCCTAGCTCGGTGGTGGAGGCGGTGGGCTCGGCCCACGAGGCCGCCCTTTCCGTCAGCCGCTACCTGCGCGGCGAGGACATGGCCGCCGGCAGGCAGAAGGAGACGGGCGACAAGCTCGGTCCCCCGCCCAAGGTGAAGGTGGAACCCAGGCCGCGGCTGGAACCGCGCCTCTTGTCCCCCGCCGAGCGCCGGACCGGCTTCGGCGAGGTGAGCCCGGGGTATACCCGCGAGGAGGCCATTGAGGAGGCCAGGCGATGCCTCAATTGCGGCATATGCTCGGAGTGCCTGCAGTGCGCAGCCGCCTGCCAGAAGAAGGCCATAGAGCACGACCAGCGGGAAGAGATGGTAGAGATTGAAGTGGGCGCGGTGATTGCCGCTCCCGGCTACTCTCTCTACGAGGGCCGGGCCGCCGGGGAATACGGGTACGGGGTCTACCCCAACGTCATGACCAGCATGGAGTTCGAGCGTCTGCTGAGTTCCACCGGGCCCACTCAGGGCGAGATCGTACGACCCGGCGACGGCGCGCACGTGCGGCGGCTGGCCTTTATCCAGTGCGTGGGGTCCCGCGACGAGGCGCGGGCGGCAGAGTACTGCTCCGCCGTCTGCTGCATGTACGCCACCAAGGAGGCGCTTATTGCCCGCGAGCACGACCCCAATATCGAGCCCACCATCTTCTATCTGGACATGCGCTCCTACGGGAAGAATTTCGACCGGTACGTCGATACCGCCAAGGTGGCCGGTGTCCGCTATCTCCGGTCCATGATTTCGGCGGTGAAGGAAGACCCGGTAACCAGGAACCTGATCATCAGGTACGTTGCGGACGGAGAGATAAGAGAGGAAGAGTTCGACCTGGTAGTTCTGTCCGTGGGCCTGCGGCCGCCGGCGGCAGCCCGCGAACTGGCCCGCGCCCTGGGTATCGAGCTGAACCGGTACGGTTTCGCCCTTACCGATCCCCTCAGGCCGGTCTTCACCACCCGCGAGGGCATCTTCGCGGCCGGAGCCTTCCAGGGCCCGAGGGACATACCGGAAACCGTCATGAACGCCAGCGCGGCCGCTGCCGCCGCGGCAGAGTTCCTGGCGCCGGCGCGGGGTCAGCGGGTGCGGGCCAAGGAGTACCCGCCCGAGCGGGACGTCTCCTCGGAAGAGCCCCGGGTGGGGGTATTCGTCTGCCACTGCGGCCTGAACATCGCCTCGGTGGTGGACGTGGAAGCGGTAACCCAATTCGCGCGGGAACTCCCCGGAGTGGTCTACGCGGAGCACAACCTCTACACCTGCTCGCAGGACAGCCTGAAGCGCATCCAGGAGATCATCGAGCGGGAAAGGCTGAACCGGGTGGTGGTGGCCTCCTGCACCATCCGCACCCACCAGCCCCTCTTCCGCGAGGCGCTGCGGGAGGTCGGGCTGAACCAGTTCCTGTTCGAGATGGCCAACATCCGCGACCAGTGCTCCTGGGTGCACCGACTGGAGCCGGAAGAGGCCACCGCCAAGGCAAAGGACCTGGTGGCCATGGCCGTGGCCAAGGTAAAGACACACCGCCCGCTGCACCTAAGCCCGGTACCGGTGGTTCAGAAGGCGCTGGTGGTGGGCGGAGGCGCGGCCGGGCTGACCGCCGCCCTGAGCCTCGCCGAGCAGGGCTACGAGACTTTCGTGGTGGAGAAGGAGGCAGAGCTGGGCGGCCGGCTGCGCTTCCTGCGCTACAGCCTGGAGGGTGACGATCTCCAGATCTTCCTGCTCGGTCTGCTGCAAAAGGTGCGCGAGCATCCGCTGATCAAGATCTATACCCGCGCCCGGGTGGAGGACTTCGGCGGCCACCAGGGGCACTTCGTCACCACCATCTCGGTGGGCGAGGCGGGCCGGGAACACGTGCGCCGCACGGTTAGGCTCGAGCACGGGGTAGTAATCGTGGCCACGGGCACCGAGGAGAACCGTCCGCGGGAGTATCTGCTCGGTCAGGACCCGCGCGTGCTCACCAACACCGAGTTCGAGCAACTGATGGCCGCTTCCCCTACCGTGGCCCAGGCCTACGGCCAGGTGGTCTTCATCCAGTGCGTGGGCTCGCGCAACGCCGAGCGCCCTTACTGCAGCCGGGTTTGCTGCAGCCACAGCCTGAAGAACGCCCTGCGCCTCAAGGCCAGCAGCCCCGGCACCGACGTGTTCGTGCTCTTCCGCGACCTCCGCGCCTACGGCTTCCTCGAGCACTACTACCGTCAGGCCCGGGCCAGGGGAGTGATCTTCGTTCCCTACCCGGACGACCGGCCGCCCGAGGTGGAGCGCCGGGACGACGCCCTGCGGGTGCGGGTCTTCGACCGCAGCCTCGGAGAGGAGATCAGGCTGCAGCCCGACGCCCTGGTTCTGGCCACCGGGGCGGTGGCGCCGGCAGGGGTGGAGAAGCTGGCCAACCAGCTCAAGCTGACCCGCAACGAGGACGGGTTCTTCGTGGAAATGCACGCCAAGCTGGGGCCCATGGACTGTCCCTCGCCCGGCATTTTCCTCTGCGGCAGCGCCCACGCACCCAAGAACCTGGGAGAAGCGATCGCCCAGGCCCAGGGCGCGGCCGCCCGGGCGGCTACCGTCCTATCCCAACCGGAACTCCTGGTGGGCGGCGTAGTGGCCGTGGTCGAGCCGGAAAAGTGCGCCGCCTGTTTGACCTGCGTGCGCGTCTGCCCTTACGGCGTTCCGCGGATCAGCGCCCAAAACGTGGCCGAGATCAACCCCGTGCAGTGCCAGGGCTGCGGGACCTGCGCCGGCGAATGCCCGGCCAAGGCCATTCAGCTCGAACACTATCGCGACGAGCAGCTCATGGCCAAGGTCACCGGGCTCTTCTCGGCCTAGAGGGGGTGGGCAAGGCATGAGCGAGTTCGAGCCCAAGATCGTGGCCTTCTGCTGCTACTACTGCGCCTATGCGGCCGCCGACCTGGCCGGTTCCATGCGGCTGCCCTATCCGCCCAACATACGCCTGGTGGAGATGCCCTGCTCCGGCAAGATCGACGCCCGGGTGATCCTGGAGGCCTTCGAGCAGGGTGCGGACGGCGTCTACGTGGCCGGCTGCCTTGAGGGCGACTGCCACTTCCTCAGAGGCAACTACCGGGCCAAGAAGCGGGTCGCGGCGGTGAAGAAGCTCCTGGCGGAGATCGGCCTGGAGCCCGAGCGCCTGGAGATGTTCAACCTGTCCGGCTCCATGGGGCCGCGCTTTGCCGAGATCGCCAGGGAGATGACGGAGCGCATCCGCGCCCTCGGGCCCAGCCCGCTGAACCGGGCGGCCGGGAAGAGCGGCGCGGCTCGGTCATGAAAGGCCTAGAGGAGAAAGCGGGGGACGAGGAAATGATCGTTGCCGAGGGAAAGCCCCTGGAAGAGGTCTACCAAATGATAGCCGGGGCCAGGAAGGTACTGGTGGTGGGCTGTGGCGGCTGCGTGACCGTGTGTCTGGCCGGCGGGGAGAAGGAGACCGGTATCCTGGCCGCCGCCCTGCGGATGAAGCGCCAGCTGGCCGGTGAGCCCCTGGAAACCGTAGAGGTCACGCTGACCAGGCAGTGCGACCCGGAATACGTGGATCAGCTCGAGCGCTTCGTTACCGACGATGTGGACTGCATCCTTTCCCTGGGCTGCGGCGTCGGCGTGCAGTTCCTGGCCGAACGTTACCCCAAGCCCGTTTTCCCGGCTCTAAACACCAAGTTCGCCGGCGGCACGGTAGCGCACGGCCAATGGGAGGAGCGCTGCGGGCTCTGCGGGGACTGCGTGCTGCACCGCACCGGCGGCATCTGCCCGGTCATCCGCTGCGCCAAGAGCCTGATGAACGGCCCCTGCGGCGGATCCCAAGACGGAAAGTGCGAAGTGAACAAGGAAACGCCTTGCGCCTGGCAGCTCATCTACGACCGGCTGAAGCTGCTGGGCCGGCTGGATCAGCTTCTGCAGGTAGAACCGGTTAAGGACTGGTCCAAGGCCAAGGACGGCGGGCCGCGGAAGGTGCTGAAGGAAGAGGTGATGCTGCCGTGAGCGTGCCCACCACGGAGAGCAAGCTGGAAAAACTCCTCAGCGAGGGCAGGTTCGTGGTGACGGCGGAGATCGGGCCGCCGAAACACGCCTCCGCCGAGGGTATCCGGCACCACGCCGAGCTTCTCAAGGACTACGTGGACGCGGTAAACATCACCGACAACCAGACGGCGGTAGTCCGGCTTTCCAGCATCGCCGCGGCGGTACACTGCCTGCAAAAAGGCGTGGAGCCCATAGTGCAGATGACGGTCCGGGACCGAAACCGCATCGCCCTGCAAAGCGATCTCCTCGGTGCCTACAGCCTGGGGGTCCGCAACGTGCTCTGCCTGTCCGGCGACCACCAGTCTTTCGGCAACCACCCCACCGCCCGGAACGTCTTCGACATCGACTCCGTGCAGCTTATTGCCACGGTGAAGATGATGCGGGACGAGAAGAAGTTCCTGTGCGGTGAGGAGATCAAGGAGCACGAGCCGCGTTTCTTCATCGGCGCGGTGGCCAACCCCTTCGCCGATCCCTTCGAATTCCGCGTCCTGCGCCTGGAAAAGAAGATTAACGCCGGCGCCCAGTTCATTCAGACCCAGTGCATCTTCGACCTCGACCGTTTCGATCGCTGGATGGCCATGGTGCGGGAGCGCGGGCTGCACCAGCGGGCGGCCATCCTGGCCGGAGTCACCCCCCTGAAGTCGGCCGGAGCGGCCCGCTACATGCAAACCGTCCCGGGCATGGTGGTTCCCGATGCCATCGTGGAGCGGATGAAGAAGGCGGCGGACGCGAAGGCCGAAGGCGTGGAAATATGCGTGGAGCAAATACGGCGCCTGCGCTCCATAGAGGGAGTGGCCGGGGTGCATATCATGGCGGTGATGTGGGAGGAAATCGTCCCCACCATCGTGGAGAAGGCGGGGCTGCGCTCCTGCTGAGCCCGGGCGCATAAGAACTGCGGGCGGGCATATACATTCTTGCGAAGAGGGCAGGCGCGGAGGTGTTACTTGCCTTGACCCGCAGGTTCAGCCGAGAATGGGAGACCCGACTGCTGTCCCTGGTGGACCGGGCCGTAGAGCTGGTGGTGGAGTCGGGTCGTGCCTCAGGTGAACTTTCGGACCGGCCACGCGAGGAAGCAGCGGCACTCATGGCCCAGGCGGCCGAAATGGCGGTGGAACTGCTGGAGGGCCGCACCGAACTTCTGGAAAGGCTCCTGGAGCAGCTGGTGGCCCAGCGTCTGGCCGGCACAGAATGGGTCAGGACCTCGGAATGGTTTCGGCGCGAGCTCCAGTCGGTCATCCGCTCGGGCATAGAGCGCTACCGGACCGGCCTCGAGTCCAGGGAAGCCGCTTCTCCGGAGGTGCTTGCAGAAGCGCAGGCCGAAGCCGGCGAGCCTGCCCCGCCGGCGGCAGAACCCGGAGAGAGGGAGGAGGGTGCCGGGGACCCGCTGCGCCGCGCCCTGGCCCTGCTTTTCCCCGGACGCGAGGTCAGAGAAAGGTACGCGTTCCACGGCACGCTGCTGGATTACTTCCTGCCGCAGGAGCGCCTGGCGCTGGCAGTGGAAGGAAGACCCGGGGTCAGGCCGGTGCGGCAGGAGTACTTCTGCCGGCAGGAGGGTATTACCCTGGTCGTGTTGGATCCGGCGACCGCAGAAGACGCCTGGCAGGCGGCCCGGTTCATCCGCCGCGCCCTGGGCAGAACTGCGGTCGGGTAGGTGTCACGGCCCGCCGGAGCGTGAAGCTCGAACCCCGGTTCGGCCGGCCGAGCGACCGGTACGAGGGGAACCTGGACTGCCGGCAGGACAAACCGGGATGCGTCAGGCGAACTGACTGTTGACCGGGGCGCGCCGGGGTGGTAAAATCCTGCCTAAGCAGGATCGGCAAAAGGCGAGGAAGGGGAAGAGTAGGCGGGGCTCGGCTCCTCAGCAAGCCGGGGAGGATGTGAGCCCGGTAGTCTGACCCTGCCGAAGGCGGCCCCGGAGCCCCGGGTCGAAGCAACAGTAGGCCGAGGCGGTTTGCCCCCGTTATCGGGCCGGAGAGGGTTGGTAGCAGCCAACTAGGGTGGTACCGCGGGAGATCTCCCGTCCCTAAGATCGGGCGGGAGATTTTTTGGTGCAGGGGAGGGTATCATGGAGAAGCGCATACTGGAAATCCTGGCCGGCGACGCCCGGCTGACGCCCGAGCAGATAGCGGCCATGATCGGCGCCCCGCCGGAGGAGGTGGCGGCGGTCGTCCGCCGTCTCGAAGAAGAGCGGGTGATAGTCAAGTACCAGACGCTGATCAACTGGGAAAAAGTGGGCGATAGCGGCGTAGCGGCGCTCATCGAGGTGAAGGTCACGCCCCAGCGCGACCTCGGCTTCGATCAGGTGGCGGCCCGCATCTACCGCTTTCCCGAGGTCAGGTCGGTGTTTCTGGTTTCGGGTTCCTACGACCTCTCGGTGATGGTGGAGGGCAAGGACCTGAAGGAAGTGGCCCGCTTCGTGGCCGAGAAGCTGGCCACCCTCGAGCACGTTCAAAGTACGGTTACCCACTTTGTCCTCAAGACCTACAAGCAGGACGGGGTAATCCTGGAGGACCAGGAAACCGACCGCAGGCAGGTGGTCAGCCCGTGAACCCGGAGGATTTTCTGAATCCCGTGGTCCGGGACCTTCCGCCTTCCGGAATCAGAAGATTTTTTGATCTGGCGGCGAACACCAGGGGGGTCATCTCCCTGGGAGTGGGCGAGCCGGACTTCGTCACCCCCTGGTTCATCCGGGAGGCCTGCTTTCAGGCCCTGGAGCAGGGGTACACCATGTACAGCTCCAACTGGGGCCTGCCCGAGCTGAGGCAGGAAATAGCCGCCTACCTGGAGAGGCGATACGGGCTGAATTACGACCCGGGAGAGGAGATGCTGGTCACCGTGGGGGCCAGCGAGGCCGTAGACCTGGCCCTGCGGGCGGTCCTGCGCCCCGAAGACGAGGTGCTGGTGCCCGAGCCCAACTACGTCTCCTACAAGCCCTGCAGCGTGCTGGCCGGGGGCCGCCCGGTGGCGGTGCCCACCCGGGCCGTCCGGCAGTTCAAGCTCACCGTGGACGACCTGCAGCCTCACCTCAGCCCCAGCTCCCGGGTACTCATTCTCTCCTACCCCAACAACCCCACCGGGGCGGTGATGCGGCGGGAGGACCTGATCCCGCTGGCGCGCCTGGCAGAACGGCGGAACCTGCTGGTGATAAGCGACGAGATCTACGCCGAACTCACCTACGAGGGCACCCATACCTCCATCGCCTCGCTGCCCGGGATGCGCGAGCGTACCGTGCTGATCGGCGGTTTCTCCAAAGCTTTTGCCATGACCGGCTGGCGGATCGGGTTCGCCTGCGGCCCGGCACCCGTGATCCGGGGAATGGTCAAGATCCACCAATACACCATGCTCTGCGCCCCCATCATGAGCCAGAAGGCGGCAGTCGAGGCCCTGCGGCGCGGCCGGGAGGCGGTAGAGAGAATGGTGCGCGAGTACGACCTCCGGCGGCGGCTGGTGATCCACACGCTCCGGCAGATAGGCCTGGAGTGCTTTGAACCGCAGGGCGCGTTCTACGCCTTTCCCTCCTTCCGGGGGCTGGTGGACTGGACCGCCGAGGAATTCTGCACCCGGCTGCTGGAGGAAGAACGGGTGGCGATAGTTCCGGGAACGGCCTTCGGCGAGAGCGGGGAAGGCCACTTCCGGCTTTCCTACGCGGCCTCAACCGCCACCCTCATGGAAGCCTTACGGCGGCTGGGGAGTTTCTGCGCCCGGCACCGGCAGCGTCTGTGGCAGGCCGGGCTGGGATAGGGAAGGACAGGCGCCGTACGGTCAGATTTACCGCCAGCACGTTGAGGGCGGTCATGTGCTCTACCGCCCGGGCCACCTTCTCCTGAACCTCCCGGGCGATCCGGGGGAGCACCGCGCCGTACGGAAGCTCCACGTCGGCGCTGATGATCACGCCTTCCGGCCGGGTCAGCACCTCCACCCGCTCCAGGCGGACGCCCAGGGCGGCGGCGCCGGCGGTGGCGATGGTCACCAGAGCCTCGTTGGCGATGTAGAAGCGGCCCAGGTAGGTGAAGGTGGGCCGCACGATGGACTGGTCCACCCAGAGGGTGTGGGGCGTATCCGTTTCCCCCGGGCGGCGCCTCAGCAGGGCCCGGAGGGGCTGGATGGCGGTTCCGGAAAACCGGGGCTTGACCTCTACGGTAGGCGCGGGGATGACGTGCCGGCCGAACCGGCGGGCCCGCCTTGCCCGGGCAATGGCTTCTGGGGAGGCCACCTCAAAGATGTCCACTATCTCCTCGGGGTCCGGCAGCTCCAGGTTCCGCGCTATCCGCCGGGCCATTTCTTCCGAGGTGGCCAGGACCAGGACCTTTTCCGCACCCAGTTCCCTTATCCTGGTCTTGACCGGCCCGGCCTGCTCCGGATCGGAGAAAAGGGCCGCCCGGATCGCGCCCACCCGCGTGGGCTGCTTCTTGGCCGAGCTTCCGGCCAGGATGCGGTTGTCGGCGATCAGCAGCCCGTCGTCGATGATGGCCTGGGCCCCGCATTCGTGCGCCACCAGTTGGGCATGGTGGCTCTTGCCGCTGCCGCTCGGCCCGATCAAGGCCACTACGCGCATTTCCTCGCCTCCCGTTCTGGCGAAATTATATGCCAAGGCCGGTTCTTTTACCAGACCCTCCTGGTTCGTGCTATAATGGTGGGGAGGCAATCGCTGGTCTGGGGGAGGGGACGGGGTGTCGTCGGTCGCGCCGGATCTGCTGGCCGGTTTTGCTTCGGTCCTGTGGGGAAAGGGGACGGTGGCGGTTCCCAACCTGCTGCTGGCCAACTACGCGCGGCTGGGCCTGACCGAGCCCGAGGTAATGGTGATCCTTCACCTCCTTCGCCTGGAAGCCCTGGAGGGCGATCACTTTCCCACTCCCGAGAAGTTGAGCCGCTTCATGGCCGTGGATGCCTCCAGGGTGCGCGAACTCATGGCCTCTCTCATGGAAAAGAAGTTTCTTAAGGTGGTCCCCGAGGGAGAATCCCACCGATCCGGTTACCGGTACAGCTGCGAGGAACTGGTGCTGGGCCTGGCCCGGCTCTGGCTCTCGGATCAGGCGGCCAACCCCTCTTCGCCCCAGACGGAGCCGGAGGAAGGCGAGCTGTACCAGGCCTTTGAGCAGGAGTTCGGCCGGCCCCTCTCACCCCTGGAGAGCGGCCAGTTGGTGGAGTGGTGCCGCCGCTATCCCCCGGAGCTGGTCCGGGAGGCGCTGCGCCTGGCCGTACTGCGGGGAGTCTACAACTTCCGCTACATCGACTCCATCCTGCGGGACTGGGAAAAGAAGAACGTGCGCACGCTGCGGGAAGCGCAGGAACTGGAGGCGCAGTTTCGCGAGCGGCGCCGCAAGCGGAGAAGCCAGCAGTCCAAGGGTTCGGAAGAGGAATGGAAGGACGACAAGTATAAGGATCTCTACCTCAGCTAGGGAGCGGGATCGCGCATGGCGGATTGGGAACCGCTCGGTCGCATACTGACCTCACTGCCGGCGCGCCGCGCCGCTGCGGCCCCGGTTCCGGACCGGCCGGAGGAGGACACGTGCCCGCACTGTCACGGTCGGGGAGTGGTCCTCAGGGACGATCGGGCCGTACGCTGCTCCTGCATGCGCCAGAAGAGCCTGGCCAGAAGGCGGGAGAGCGCCGGACTCACCCCCGCCCTGCAGCGGCAGACCTTCGCCCGCTTCGAGCTCGGTTACTATGAGCCCGAGTTCCTGGAAACTGCCAAGCGGAGTCTGGCCGCCGCCAGGGAGTTCGTGCGGGAGTGCCTGGAGGGCGGGGCGAGGCGGGGGCTCCTGTTCACCGGCCCGGTGGGCAGCGGCAAGACTTTCCTGGCCTCGGCCATCGCCAACGCCCTGGTGGAAAGGGGGCACGACGTATTCTTCGTGGTGGTCCCGGAACTCCTGGAGGCCATAAGAAGCGGGATCCGGCCGGATTCCGAAGGCGACAACGAGATGGAGCGGCGGGCCCGCACCGGCGCCGTCCTGGTGCTGGACGACCTCGGGGCCCACAACTACACCGAATGGACCAGAAACACGCTGTACTCCCTGCTCAACTACCGGATAAACCACGAACTGCCCACGGTGATCACCACCAACCTCAGCCTGGAACAGCTCGAGTACTACCTGGGGGAGCGCACCACCTCCAGGATTCTGGAGCACTGCCGGGTTTACCGCCTGCGGGTCGGGCAGGACATCCGGCGGGTCAAGGCGACCCGGGCGGCCGGCGCACCGTTTGAGGGCCCGGATACATAGGATGCATCGGCCCCCTTTGCGGAAGGGGTCAGGCGCATGGGAGCAGCCTAGGTTAGGAGGACAGCCAATGCGCATCCCGGTTTGCGACCGCTGCAAGGCCAGGAACGTCGAAGGGGTCATATGCCGTCACTGCGACACCAGCCTGTGTTACGACTGCCTGGACATGCACCCGGAAGAGATGCGAATATGCCCTGCCTGCGGGGAGTTCCTCTGCGAGGAATGCTACCAGGGCATGGTGGAGTGCGACGTTTCCAGGCAGAAAAGGCCTATCCGGCCGCCGGAGCGGGATCTGCCGCTGGACAACGGCCTTTGAGGGAGCCTCGGACTGCGAGGGTGCATGTATTCTTGCCCGCGACCGGCTCCTGGGGTTTGACAGCGATCACGGCCTGCGTTATACTATGTTTGGTCGCGCGCCCGTAGCTCAGGGGAGAGAGCACTGGCCTCCGGAGCCAGGAGCGCAGGTTCGAGTCCTGCCGGGCGCGCCAGGATACCAGCATAAAGGTAGGCCCTTAGCTCAGTCGGTAGAGCAGCTGACTCTTAATCAGCGGGTCCGGGGTTCGAGTCCCCGAGGGCCTACCAGAAAATCCGGGGTTCAGGGAGCTTTCCTTGAACCTTTTTTGTCGGCTTTTAGACGGGGTATCCCCGATGGCACGGTCTTAAAGGAGGCATTCACCTGAGCGAGGCTTGGTGTGCGGCAACGGGCTTTTCGCGCGATACTCGGGGGATCATATGACAGTAGGGCAGCTGCAGGACGGCAATTCTCCGTGGAAGAAGCAGATAGCTCTATTCCTGGCCACCAGCTAGTTCAGAGGCTACAGGAGCATGTCCTTGAAACCATGAGGCGCATGCCGGAATGCCAGCCTGCACAGTCTTATTGCCAAGGGGCTTGTCGAGGCGGTTATGAGCGGGCATGGCAAGGCCAGGCGTAATAGATACCGCCTTTCTCGCTAGGCACTGTTTGCCCGTTGCCATTGTGTTTTGCCACATCATGGCTCGGGGAAGGCCGCAGGGGAGCACACGCCACCACGATGAGTACCTCTTCACACGATGAGTACCTCTTCAAACAACGGCGCTAGAGAATACCCAATCATCGTTACCGCCGCGGTCATCCGCCGGGGTGATAGGGTGCTGGTGGCCCGGCGGCGGCACGGGCACCTCGCGGGCAAATGGGAATTCCCCGGGGGGAAGCTGGAGCCGGGCGAAGGCCCGGAGCAGTGTCTGGCGCGCGAGATCAGGGAAGAACTCGGCCTGGCGGTGCGGGTGGAGGATATCTTCGCCGCGGTCTACCACCGCTACGAGACCGGGCCCATCCTGCTGCTCGCCTACACCTGCTCTCTGCCCGAGGGATGGCGGCCCGAGGCGGACCCGGCCCCGAGCGGCGCGGTCAGGTGGGTGTCTGCGGAGGAGCTGGGCCGGCTCGACCTGGCTCCGGCGGACGTGCCCATAGCGGAAAAGCTCGGGCGAGAGGCACCACCCGGGCAACACTCCGGTTAAGGAAGCCCCTTTGCAGGCAGGCAGAAACCGCCCAAGAATTGTTCCCGCCCGTCCGCGTCTGGCCGAAGGGTTTGTCAGGGCGGCCGGGCGGAATTATAATCTATGGCAGAGCCAAGGTTTGGATGGTTCGCACCGGGAGGGATATGAGTTGAAGGTCGAGGTGCCTCCGGCATCTGCCCACCGCCTGATAAATCACGGCTGCGTGGTGCTGGTCACCAGTGCTTCCGGCGGGCGCACCAACGTGATGACCGTGGCCTGGCAGACCCCGCTTTCGGCCCGGCCGCCGCTGGTGGGCGTGTCCATTGCCAGCACGCACCTGACCCACGAGCTGATCGAATCCGG
The DNA here is from genome assembly GCA_024653205.1 of Clostridia bacterium. NCBI lineage: Bacteria > Bacillati > Bacillota > Clostridia > Clostridia bacterium. The sequence goes on from JANLFO010000002.1 coordinate 142,771, forward strand.
CGGGGAGTTCGTGGTCAACGTTCCCGGAGCAGAGCTGCTGCCCAGGGTGCATCTGTGCGGGAGCATCTCCGGCCGCGAGGGGGACAAGTTCCGGAAGGCAGGACTGACTCCGGGCCCGGCCCGAAAGGTAAGGCCTCCGCTGATTGAGGAATGTCTTGCCCACCTGGAGTGCGTGGTGGTGGCCCGCCACCGGGCCGGCGACCACACCTTCTTCGTGGGCGAGGTGGTGGCGGCCGCTGCCCGGGAGGGGCTGTTCTCCACCTACTGGGTGGATCGGCCCGAGGCCTCCACGCTCCATCACCTGGGAGGCAGCCGCTACTACGTCAGCGGCCCGCGGAAAGAGGCGCGACATGGAGATTAACCTGGACTTCGCCTGGGCCAAGGCGCAGGAGGATTTCGCCCGGATCGATCCCCTGGAGGCGGCCGGGAGGGCCGGGGCGGAGCCGATCGACCGGAGCACGCTCCGCCTGCGCTACTTCGGCCGCCCGGTTCTGGTGCGCCACCCGGACGGGGAGAGCAGGCCGGAGACCGGGCCGCCGCTGTCCCGGCGCGAACAGATACTGCTGCTTCACTACCTGGTCTGCGCCGGCGGCGCTCCGCCCGAGCGGCAGTGGATCAGCTTCGGCGAGATCCCGGGCGGAACCATCTACCTTCAGCCCTTCCGGCAGCGCTGCCTCCGGCCCCTGATTCGCCGTTTCGGAACCGACCCGGCGGCCCTGGCCGGTGCCGCCGCGGCCCTGGGTGGGGAGCCGCTGGCCCTGGGGGACGCGGCCTGCGCCCTGCCGGCCCTTCCCCGGGTGAGCCTGGCGGTCATCCTGTGGCAGGGCGACGACGAATTCCCGGCCAACGCCACGGTGCTCTTCGATCGCGGGGTGACCGGCTACCTGCCGCTGGAGGACTGCGCCACCCTGGCGCAGCTGGCGGCCATGTACCTCGTCGGTGCGGCCTCGGGCCGGCCCCAGACGGCACCCCCGGAACTGCGGCTGAAGTAGCCGGACAAGGGGGCGACAACCGTGTGGCAGAGGATAGCGGTTGAAACCCGGTCTCGTGAGGAACTGGTAGACGTTACCGCCCTGGTGGGCGAGGCCGTCCGCCGGGCGGGAGTGGGTGAGGGGGTGTGCTGCCTTTACGTACCCCACACCACCGCCGGAATTACCGTCAACGAGAACGCCGATCCGGACGTGCGGCGCGACCTCCTGGCTGCGCTGGCCCGCCTGGTTCCCAGGAGCGGCCCCTACCACCACCGGGAGGGTAACGCCGACGCCCACGTCAAGGCCTCGCTGGTGGGCCACAGCGCCCTGATCCCGGTGCAGGACGGCCGCCTGGCCCTGGGCACCTGGCAGGGTGTGTTCTTCTGCGAGTTCGACGGCCCCAGGCGGCGGACGCTCATGGTGGGGGTACGTTGAAGCGGGCGGTCAGCGTAAGCCTCGGCACCTCCCGGCGGGACTTCACCTCCCGGGTGCGGATCGCGGGCCGGGAGGTGGAAGTCCGGCGCATCGGCTGCGACGGCAGCGTGGAACGCCTGGCTGCGCTGTTGCGGGAGCTGGACGGGCGGGTGGAGGCCATCGGCCTGGGAGGATTGAACTTCGCCTACCGGGTGGCCGGCCGCAGCTACCCCGTGCCCCAGGCCGCCCGCCTGCGCCGGCTGGTGCGCGGCACTCCCCTGGTGGACGGTTCGTTCCTCAAGGATACCCTGGAGCGCTGGGTGGTGGGCCATCTCGAGGAAGAGCACGGCCTCCGGTGGAGGGAGAGTTCGGTACTGGTCGCCTCGGTGCTGGACCGGTTCGGCCTGGCCGAGGAAATGCACCGGCGGGGGGCGAGGGTCCTGGCGGGAGACGTTTTCTTTGCCCTCCACCTCCCGGGACCGTTTCTCGATTTGGGCGCGTTCGGCCTCGTCGCCCGCGCGCTCCTGCCCGCGCTGCGCCTCGTTCCCCTCACGTGGCTTTACCCCTTGGGCGCGGAGCAGGACCGGCCGGGCCGGGCAGGGTTGAGGCTCAAAGGGGTTCAGGTGCTGGCGGGAGACTGCCACCTCCTGCTGCACCGCCTGCCGGAGGATCTTCGGGGTCGGATGGTACTGGTAAACAGCCTGTGGCCGGAGGAAGAGCGCCTGTTGCGGGCCAGGGGTGCGGCCGGAGTCGCGACCACCATGCCCCCGGTTGAGGGCCGCTCCTGGTCGGCCAACGCCTGGGAGGCCGCGCTGCACGCCGCACTGGGCGACGCCCTGTACCGGTATTCCGGCGAGGGACTGGCCCGGCTGCTCATGGATGCCGGTCTGCGGCCCAAGGTGGAGGTGTTTCGTGAACGCCAAGGTTTCCCATCTCGGTGAGATCGCCCTGGTAGCCAGGCTTCTGGAGCGCATCGGCTCGACCGGAACGCCGGTGGGTCCGGGAGACGACGCCGCCGCCCTGGAGATCACGCCCGGCCGCTGGCTGCTGGCCACCACCGATATCCTGGTGGAGGGGGTGCACTTCCGGTCGGACTGGGCCGAGGCCTGGCAGGTGGGCTACAAGTCGCTGGCGGTGAACGTGAGCGACATAGCCGCCATGGGCGGCTCGCCCACCTACGCCCTGATCTCGCTGGCCCTTCCGGGAGAACTCAGCGCCGCCTGGGTGGAAGGTTTCTATCAGGGTCTGGAGCGCTGCGCCCTACGCTGGGGGATAAAAATCGTGGGCGGGGACACCGTGGCCGCGCCCCAGGTGGTGGTAACCGTCACCCTCCTGGGAGAGGTCGAGGCGGGCAGGGCCCTTACCCGGGCTGCCGGGAGGCCGGGAGACATCCTTGCCGTCACCGGCGACCTGGGCGCGGCGGCGGCCGGCCTGCACGAGCTGGAGAACCCCGGCCCCGTGAGCAGCGCGGCCCGGTCATCGGTATTGAGGCGCCACCTGCTGCCGGCTCCCCGGGTGCGGGAAGGGGCGATCCTGGCCGGGACCCCGGGCATCGGGGCGGTAATAGATCTCAGCGACGGCCTGGCGCGCGGCGCCTGGGAGGTGGCCACCGCCTGCGGCCTGGGGGCGGAAGTGTACGCCGAGCGCCTGCCGGTTTCGGCCTTTACCCGGGAGGTGGCACGGGGCCACGGCCGGGACCCCCTGGAGTGGGCCCTGTACGGCGGGGAAGACTACGAGCTGCTCTTCAGCGTTCGGCCCTCGGAGTTTGCCGCCCTGCGGGACCGGATTCGGAACGCCTGCGGCACCCCGGTCACCGCCGTAGGTTGCCTGCTGCCCCGGGAGGCGGGTATCGTGCTCTGCCGCGGACAGAGCCGCCTGACCCTGGGCAAGGGGTACGAGCATTTTCGGTCTACTTATGGCTAAGTTATGGTAGTAGGTGATATAATTTTACCAGTAACTTTGCCACGGCCAACCGCGGAGGTGGAGGCGGGTGTCCATACCCGAACATTTAGCCCGGCGCGCCGAGCGCGCCCTTCCAAGCGAAAAAGAGCGGGCTTCCTCTGAGGCCCAGAGGCGGCAGCAACCGCACAAGCTTTCGGCGCGGGAAAGACTGGCGCTGCTCCTGGACCCGGGGAGCTTCATCGAGATCGATCAGAACGTCAGCCACCGCTGCACCAACTTCGGGCTCGACCGGGTGGAGATCCCGGGCGACGGAGTGATAACGGGTTACGGCCGGATTGCCGGACGCACGGTTTTCGTGTTTTCCCAGGACTTCACCGCCCTGGGGGGCACGCTCGGGGAAATGCACGCGCAGAAGATCTGCAAGGTGATGGACCTGGCGGCCAGGTCGCGGGCACCGCTGATCGGCATCAACGACTCCGGAGGCGCGCGCATCCAGGAGGGGGTGGATGCCCTTAACGGCTACGGCGAGATTTTCCGCCGCAATACCCACCTTTCTGGGGTGGTGCCGCAGATCTCGGTCATCCTGGGACCCTGCGCCGGCGGCGCGGTTTACTCTCCCGCCCTTACCGATCTGGTGTTCATGGTGGAGGGCATCTCGCGCATGTTCATCACCGGCCCCCAGGTGGTGAGGGCGGTAACCGGTGAGGAGGTATCTCCGGAGCAGTTGGGCGGCGGCCGGGTTCACGCCGCCCGCAGCGGCGTGGCCCACTTCGTCTGCGCCGGCGAAGAGGAATGCCTCGACCTGGTGCGCCGGGTGCTGGGCTACCTGCCCTCCCACTGCGGAGAGCATCCCCCGCGGGTTGCCCCCGTGCATCCTGCCGCCGACGGCCAGGACCTGGAGGTCCTGGTGCCGGCCGATCCCAAGCAGTCCTACGACGTTCGGGCGGTCATCGCCCGGCTGGTGGACGGCGGCTATTTCCTGGAGGTGCAGGCCGAGTACGCCACCAACATAGTCTGCGCCCTGGCGCGGCTCAACGGTTACGCCATTGGGGTCATCGCCAACCAGCCTCGGTTTCTGGCCGGCTGCCTGGACATTAATGCCTCGGACAAGGCGGCCCGCTTCGTCCGCTTTTGCGACGCCTTCAACCTTCCCCTGCTCACCCTGGTGGATACCACCGGTTACCTTCCCGGTAGGCAGCAGGAGCACGGCGGCATCATCCGGCACGGCGCCAAGCTGCTTTACGCCTATGCCGAGGCCACGGTGCCCAAGCTCACCGTAATCCTGCGCAAGGCCTACGGAGGGGCCTACCTGGCCATGTGCTCCCGGGCCCTGGGAGCGGACCAGGTCTTCGCCTGGCCCGGGGCGGAGATCGCGGTTATGGGGCCGGAGGGAGCGGCGGACATCATCTTCCGGCGGGAGATCAGTTCTGCCCCCGATCCGGAAAGGGCGAAGCGGGAAAAGGCGGAAGAGTACCGGCGTATTTTCGCCAACCCCTATACCGCCGCCTCTCGGGGTTACGTGGACGCGGTCATCTCTCCCCGGGAGACGCGCTCCTACCTGATCGAAGCCCTGGAAGCCCTCCGGAACAAACGTGAGAGCAGGCCGGAGAAAAAACACGGTAACATTCCGCTGTGATGCTCCATAGTATAGAAATGAGCCCGAGACCCGAGTTTGCGAGGTGACGCTCGTGCGGGTGTACTTTATCCCTCTGCCCGGCCTGCTGAGAAGGATCCTGAAACGGATGCTTCGCCAGGCCTAGGGTGAGCCGTCGGCGCCGGCAAACGATTTGGGTCTACCACCTCCTCTTGCCCACTAAACTTTAAGAGGAGGGGGAACCATGCGCGCACGGCGCCGACCGCTGCTGTTCGTTGCCGCCGGGGCCCTGGCCCTGGCCTGTATGTTCTGGGTTTACCGGCCCGGACCCGGTACGCCGGTCCAGGGCGAGGCGGTAAGCCCGGGGAGCGCTGCTCCCTTCAACAGCGTTTACCGGTTCTACGGCGCCCTTGCCGCCAACGACTGGGAAACCGCCCGGTCTTTCTGCACGCCTGCCCTGTGGAATTACCTGCTGGAAAGCGGACGGATCAGAGAATGGCAGGAACGCCGGCGGATAGACCCGACGGTTTCCTTCTCGCTTTTCCTGGTCCAAGCCTTCGCCATAGACCAGCACCGTGACCGGGCCTGGGCATTAGGCGAGGCACAATGGACCGGGGGACGCGGTCGGCCGGCCAACACGGTGCAGACGGTCTTCCTGGAGTTCTCCGCCGGAAGGTGGCGCCTGGCCCGCATCGACAGCCGCTCCGCGGTAGAGGTGGTCTGGGAATTCTACCGGGCGGTAAACGGCGGAGACTGGTTGGCCGTGCGCCGCCTGACCGAGCCCGACTACTGGAGCCGGCTGGTCTCGCGGGGCGTTCTCTCGGCGCTCCAGGAAGAATGGGCCCGGTCCCTGGGCGGAGTATACCTGGTGGTACACATACGGGACTTCGTACAGGGTCAAGAGCGGGCCTGGGTGGAGGCGGACGTGCTCTGGCGGCCTCTGACCTGGGAGGAAAGGGAGACGCCGGTAGTGGTGGAACTGGTCCGGACCGAGGACGGCTGGTTGGTGGCCGAGATCTACGGCCACTGGGAGGCGGCCAAGTAGCCTAGTGCCAGGAAACCCCTATCATGCCGCCCACCACGCCCGCGGCCAGTGCGGCAACCAGGAAGCGCACCAGCGCGGCCGGGCAGAACTCGGCCGGCGCTATCCAGGTGAGGATCGCCATCACCGCCAGCACCGAGGCGGCCACCAGCAGACCGTGGACGAGCCCCCGGCATTGGGCCGTCCTGGCCGCGCAGAAGGCCCCCAGGAACACGCCCACGGTAAGGATGGCCAGGGCGTAGCTTTCCAGGTACAATTCCGGCAGGGGAGTGAGGTAGAGGAGGATGCCCAGCAGCAGTCCGAGCACCAGAATGACCACCAGGGCCACCGCCAAGCCCATGAGCACCGGCCACCGGCCGGTTTTTCCGCCGGTCGCTTCGCGCATGCTCTCTTCCCCCTTCAGCGGTTTCGGTTTACTCTATGCCGGGCCCCGCCGGGCTAGACCTGGAGGGAACGGCGAGGGCCGCGTCGAAGACTATGCTGGCTAGAGTTACAATTGGAGGGTGTTGTAACCAGTGGAAGGCTACCTGGGTATCGACGTAGGCTCGGTAAGCACCAACCTGGTCTTCCTGAACCCGGAAGGGGAGGTTAAGGCCAGCCTCTACATCCGCACCCGCGGGCAGCCCATCCAGGCGGTGAAGGAAGGGCTGAAACTCATCGCCGAGCAGCTGCCGGCAGGGGTAAAGGTCCTGGGAGTGGGAGCTACGGGCAGCGCGCGCACGCTCACCGGCGCCATAGTGGGGGCGGACGTGGTCAAGAACGAGATCACCGCCCACGCCGTGGCCGCCTCGCGGATGGTGCCCGGCTGCCAGACCATTTTCGAGATCGGCGGCCAGGACTCCAAAATCATCATCCTGCGCAACGGAGTGGTGGTGGACTTCGCCATGAACACCGTCTGCGCCGCCGGAACCGGCTCCTTCCTGGACCAGCAGGCCGCCCGCCTGAACATACCCATCGAGGAATTCGGGGCCCTGGCCCTCAAGTCCAAGTCGCCGGTGCGCATTGCCGGCCGCTGCACGGTGTTTGCCGAGTCGGACATGATCCACAAGCAGCAGATGGGGCACAATCTGGAGGACATTATTGCCGGCCTGTGCGAGGCCCTGGTGCGGAACTACCTTAACAACGTGGGCAAAGGCAAGGAAATCCGGCCCCCGGTGGTCTTCCAGGGCGGGGTGGCGGCCAATCTGGGCCTCAGGGCGGCCTTTGCCAAGGCCCTCGGCATGGAGATAATCGTGCCGCCTTATTTCGGCGTCATGGGCGCCATCGGCGCCGCGCTGCTGGCGCAGGAGGCCATGAAGGACCGCAAGGCCACCAGCTTCCGCGGTTTCGAGGCGGCCGAGATGGATTTCCGGGCCAGCAGCTTCGAGTGCCAGGGCTGCTCCAACTGCTGCGAGGTTATCAACATCTGCCTGGGAGAAGAAGTGGTGGCCCGATGGGGCGACCGCTGCGGCAAGTGGGAGGTCATGGCCGGCTGAAGGCGGGGAAAATTGACGCCGGAGCACGGGGTAGCCTATAATGGGAGCAAAGAGGCGGGAGTTCCCCGGGAGGTAGCGCTGTGCCTCAGCTGGCGTTAGAAGTAATCTGCCGGAGGCTGCACGAACACGACTACAAGGTTACTCCCCAGCGCCAGGTTATACTCGAAGTCCTGACGGAGCACCCGGAGCGGCATCTGAGCGCCGAGGAAATCTACAACATGGTGAAGGAAAAGTACCCGGAAATCGGGCTGGCTACGGTATACCGCACGCTGGAGCTGCTGGCAGATCTGGACATCCTCCAGCGCATGAATTTCAACGACGGCCGGCGTCGCTACGAGCTGAACGACGAGGCCGTTCACCATCACCACCATCTAATCTGCCTCAGGTGCGGCCGGGTCATGGAGTTCGAGGACGACCTTCTGGAGACCCTGGAGGAACTCATAGCCCGCAATATGGATTTCCAGGTGCTGGATCACCATCTCAAGTTCTACGGGTTCTGCGGGGACTGCCGCCGAAAGGCTGAGGGCGGCGAGGATTAGCCGGGGCCGGAGGAAGACACCAGGCCGGCCCTCACCGAGGAGAAACCGCCAAGGCTACGGTCGAGGAGCGATGCCCGTGCCGGACCTAGAGAAGATCGAGCGGGGAGTACGCCTGATACTGGAAGGGCTGGGGGAGGACCTCGGGCGCGAGGGGCTGAAAAATACCCCTGGCCGCGTGGCCAGGATGTACGCGGAGATTTTCCACGGACTGGAGGACGATCCGCTCTCGGTGCTCGGAACCCTTTTCACCGAAGAAGAGCACGAAGAAATGATCCTGGTCAAGGACATTCCCCTTTACTCCATGTGCGAGCACCATCTCTTGCCCTTCTACGGTCTGGCCCACGTGGCCTATATTCCCCGCAAGGGCCGCATTACCGGTCTCAGCAAGATCGCCCGCGTGGTGGAGATACTGGCCAAGCGGCCACAGATGCAGGAGCGGCTCACCTCGCAGATAGCGGATACCTTGGTGGCGGGCCTGGAGCCGCGCGGAGTTCTGGTGGTGGTTGAGGCCGAGCACATGTGCATGACCATGCGGGGAATCAAAAAGCCCGGAGCCAAGACCGTGACCTCGGCGGTGCGCGGGCTTTTCCGGAGCAACGAGGCCACCCGTGCGGAGGCCCTTGCCCTAATCAAGGGCGGGTAGAGGAGAGGCGCATGCTTATTCTGCTCAGTAACGACGACGGCGTCCTGGCCGAGGGCCTGCACGTGCTCAGGAGGCGCCTCGCCGCGATGGCCCAGGTTTACGTAGTGGCGCCGGACCACGAGCGCAGCGCCTGCGGCCACAGTATCACCCTGCACCGCCCGCTGCGGGCCAGCCGGGTGTCCCTCGACGGGGTCCGGGAAACCGTCTGGGCGGTAAACGGCACGCCGGCGGACTGCGTCAAGCTGGCCCTGGAGGTGCTGCTGCCGCAGCCGCCGGATTTGGTGATTTCGGGCATAAACCTGGGTCCCAACCTGGGTACGGACGTCCTCTACTCGGGCACGGTGTCCGCCGCCCTGGAAGGCGCAATCGAGGGAGTCCCGTCACTGGCGGTGTCTCTGGACGGGGAAGACCCGGGTCTTCTGCCTTTTGCCGCGGAGTTTACCGCCTCGCTGTGCCGGTCGCTGATGGCCTGCGGCGTGGGGCCTCACACCCTCCTGAACGTCAACCTTCCCGGCCTACCTCCGGAGCGCATAGCCGGGGTGGAGATCACCACCCTGGGGTGGCGCCGTTACGTAAACGCCGTTCACCGGCGCGAGGACCCGCGGGGCCGCCCTTACTACTGGATCGCCGGTGATATCCGGGACGACACCGAACTGGCGGGAACGGACGTAGCTGCCCTGGCGCAGGGAAAGATCAGCATCACCCCCATCCACTTTGACCTCACCGACTACCGGCTGGCGGAAGAGCTGAAAGCCCGGGGGCTGGGCGCAGAACTGGAGGGGGCCCTACCGGATCGGACGGCCCAGCATCCCGAAGAGGCGGGCCAAATCCTGCCTGGACAGGGCACCCAGGGCCAGGGCCAGCAAGACGTAGACCGCAGCACCCAGCAGTAGGGCGGCCGCCACGGCTGCCGGGGCCGTCAGGGAAGGCGCCAGCCTCCGCCAGGCCCAGGCCGAGGCGGCAATCATCGCCGATGCCGCGGCCAGGGCCGCCACCCAGTCGGCGGGCGTGAGGCCGCTGCCGGAAAGGCGGGTTATGCTGCGGAGATTCAACGCGCAACCGACCAGGGCCGAGGCTACGACGGCTGCAGCGGCCCCGGCAATACCCCAGCCGGGCAGGACCGTCAACCAGTATATTCCCACCAGCAGTACCACTGCGCCCAAAACCGAATGACGGGTGGCCAGATCGGGTCTGCCCAATCCCTGCAGGATGCCGGTGCTGCTCTGCTGGAGGTAGACGAACACGGCACCCAGGGCCAGGAGGCGCAGGCTGTCCCCGGCGCGGGCCTCACCGAAAAGAAAATGCGCCAGGTGGTGGGGAAACAGGAGATAGGCCACGGCAAAGGGCAGGCCTCCCACCAGGGTGAGGCGCAGGGTTTCGCGGATACGGTATCTGGCCAGGCGGTCGCGGGCACCGGCGGCAGCCTCGGCCACTCCCGGCACCGCGGCGGCGGCCAGGGAGAGGGTAAATACCGTGGGCAAGGTAAGCAGGGCCATGGCCACCCCGGAAAACTGACCGTAAAGCTCGGTAGCCTGCCGCAGGCCGTAACCGCCGGCCTGCAGGCGCTGGGGTATGAGTACGGCCTCTAGGGCCAGGGTCACAGAGGCTACCACCCGGCCCAGGGTTATGGGCCAGCCCAGCTGCCAGAGCCGGTGCCAGGTGGCGGCGATGCTCAGGCCGGCCCTGGGCGGTAGGGCATTCCGCCAGGGTTTCTCTCGCGCATAGGCGGACAACAGATAGGCCAGACCCGCCGCCTCTCCCACCACCATGCCCGTCGCCAACCCGGCGGCGGCCACGGCCAGGCCGCGGGGCAGGAGCCGGGCGGCCAGGTACAGGCCCACCGCCACCCTGGCTACCTGCTCGACCATCAGGGCCTGGGCCGGCCGGTCCAGCCGGCCCAGGCCCTGGAACAGGCCTCTAAAGGCGGAGGCAACCGGGACCACCATCAGGGCCGGAACCGCCGCCGATAGTATTACCTGGGTTCGGGGATCGGGCAGAACGGTTTGGGAAAGAACCGGGACAAGCCGGCCAACCGCGAGCACGGAGGCGACGCCCGCAAGGGTCAGGACGGCGGCGGTGACGGCGAAAGCGCGACGAATCTGGCCGTAGTCCCCGCGGGGCCTGGCCTCGGCGGTGACCCGGGCCAGGGCCAGGGGCAGGCCGGCGGTGGTGATAACCAGCACCAGGCCGTAGACGGGAAAGACCATCTGGTACAGCCCCATGCCTTCCGCGCCTATAAGGCGAACCGCCATGGCACGGTAGGCGAAGCCCAAGATGCGGCTGAACAGGTTGGCCGCGAACAGCGCGGCCACACCACCGGCCAGGGAAGAGCGCGCCAAACCTACTCACCCCTAGTTTATATGCGGCGGCCGGGGGTATTAAGAAAGGGCAGGATGAAAAATATTAGGGGCCAAAAAGGGGTTTTCCGCGGCGCCGATTAAAGTTATACTTAGGTAGTGCGGGCAGAACTCTCTGGTTAGGAGGAGTAGCATGCAAGTATATCCCAGCGCAAAGATCAGAAACGTCGCCCTGATCGCTCACGGCGGCGCGGGCAAGACCTCCCTGGCCGAGGCCATGCTGTTCAGCAGCGGGGCGACCAAACGGTTGGGCAGGGTGGACGAGGGTACCACCACCACCGATTATCTTCCCGAGGAAATCAAGCGCAAGGTGACCACCACCCTGGCGCTGGCTCCCTGCCAGTGGCGGGGTTATAAGATAAACGTCCTGGATACGCCGGGTTACGCCGACTTCATCGGCGAGGTAAAGAGCGCCCTCCGGGTGGCCGACGTGGGCCTGGTAGTGGTCTGCGCCGTAGCCGGCGTAGAAGTTCAGACCGAGGTGGTCTGGGAGTTCGCCGCCAGGCAGGGACTGCCGAGGCTCGCCTTCATCAACAAGATGGAGCGGGAAAATGCCAGCTTCTACCGCGTACTGGAGCAGATGCAGAAGGCCTTTACCGATGCCGCCGTAGTGCCCCTTCTCCTTCCCATCGGGGCGGCAGAAACCTTTAAGGGCGTGGTGGACGTACTGGAAAAGAAGGCCTACTACTACCGCAACGGTAAGGCCGAGCCCGGGGAGATCCCGGGGGAGGTAGCGGAGGCGCTGGACTCCCACCGGGAGAAGCTGATCGAGGCGGCGGCGGAGAACGACGACGAGTTGCTGGCCCGCTATCTGGAAGGCGAGGAACTGTCGCTGGAAGAGATCAAATCCGGCCTGCAGAAGGGCGTACTGGCGGCAAAGGTGGTGCCGGTCCTCTGCGGCTCCGCCCTGCAGAACATGGGTGTAGACCTGTTGCTGGACCAGATCCTGGCCTTGGCGCCCTCGCCGCTGGCCCGGGCCGAGGCCACGGAGGAGGAGCTGGCCGGCAAACCCCTGGCGGCCCTGGTATTCAAGACCCTCACCGACCCCTACGTCGGCCGGCTGAACCTGTTCCGGGTCTACCAGGGCGTATTCCGTCCGGACAGCGTGGTCTTCAATGCCAACAAGGAAGCCGAAGAGCGGGTCGGCCAGGTCTTCACCCTCTGCGGCAAGAACCAGGACCCGGTGGACGAGGTGCGGCCGGGAGACCTGGCGGCGGTAGCCAAGCTCCAGACTACCGCTACCGGCGATACCCTCACCGTGAAGGCCAGTCCGCAGAAGCTGGAGGGCATTGAGTTCCCCGAGCCCACCCTGCCGGTGGCGGTGGCGCCCAAGAGCAAGGGGGACGAAGATAAGCTCAGCAACGCCCTGGCCCGGCTCATGGACGAAGACACTACCCTCCGGCTGGAAAAGAACACGGAAACCAAGCAGATCATCCTTACCGGCATGGGCGAGATGCACCTCGACATTACCGTAGAACGGCTGCAGCGGAAGTTCGGGGTAGGGGTAACCCTGGAGGCGCCCAAGGTGCCCTACCGGGAAACCATCCGGGCGGCGGTGAACCGCATCGAGGGCAAGCACAAGAAGCAAACCGGCGGTCACGGCCAGTACGGGCACGTCTTTATCGACATGGCCCCCTTGCCGGAGCAGGAATTCGAGTTCAACGAGACCATCTTCGGCGGCGCGGTGCCCAAGCAGTACATCCCGGCGGTGGAGAAGGGTATCCGCGAGGCCATGCAGGAGGGCATCCTGGCGGGCTATCCGGTGACCAATCTCAAGGTCACCCTGGTGGACGGCTCCTACCACCCCGTAGACTCCTCGGAAATGGCCTTCAAGATCGCCGCCAGCCTGGCCTTCAAGAAGGCCATGGAGCAGGCCAAGCCGGTGCTGCTGGAGCCCATCATGATGGTGGAAGTACGGGTGCCCGAGGAGTTTATGGGCGACATCATCGGAGACCTGAACAGCAAGCGGGGACGCATCCTGGGGATGGAGGCGGACGGCAAGCACCAGGTCATCCGCGCCATGGCACCCCTGGCAGAGATGTACCGCTATGCCATCGATCTCAAGTCCATCACCCAGGGCCGCGGCTCCTTCAAGATGCAGTTCGACCACTACGAGGAGGTACCGGCGGGCATAGCGGATAAGATAATCGAGCAGGCCCGCGCGGCCCGCCAGAGCGAGGAGAAATAGGGGCGGTACGCCGGAGGAAGCTGGCCTAACCGGGCCGAGGCCGATGACCTCCGCCGGCGCCGGCCCGGACCGATTGGGGCGAGAGTAGGGCTTTTAAGGGCTTTGCAGGTCGGCCTGCCGGCGCCCGGTCGGGTAAAATCGGCGCGTATCGGGCTTGTGTGGGATAAGCAACGATGGTATAATCAATTCGGTGCAGGGGCGTAGCTCAACTGGCAGAGTAGCGGACTCCAAATCCGTTGGTTGCGGGTTCAAGTCCTGCCGCCCCTGCCATTTTTTATGAATGGACGCTTTGCGGCTGTGGGTGTTCAGGCGTTCAAGAGATACTTTGTAGACCGCAAGCCCGTTGTTGACGAGAAAGCCTCCTGCCGGCCAGAAGCCGAAGGGAGGTTTGATTTTAGAAACTGCTCCCCCCGCATGGCAGGAAACACCGCAGGAAGAGTCTATCTTTGAGGAAGCCGGCCCACGGTGCTCCTAGAGGTCTCTCGACAGCGTAAGACCGTCCTACAACCTGTCCGCTTGAGCAGGATTTTGCCCACTGAAGAGCCAAGTCGTACTTCGCTAGGACATACTAGTTAAGCGTTGAGAAATATTCCTGCTCTATGCCTTGCGTGCAGAAAGCGTTGACTCTGGGGAGGTATAGCAAGATGCTTTATCGATACAAAGTCATCTTGGAGTGGGATGAAGAAGGAAGGGGATATGTTGTCTCCGTTCCCGCCTTGCCTGGGTGTTTCACGCAAGGAGACACCGTTGAGGAGGCCCTAGAAAGGGCCAAAGAGGCTATAGCCGGCCACCTTGCGGCCTTGGCCCAGGAGGGCTTGCCTTTACCCAGCAAAGATGTTGAAATAGCCGAAGTACAGGTAGAGATAGCTTAATGAGAGGCTGCCCAGGGTCACAGGCAAGGAAGCCGTTGCTGCCTTAAGGAAGGCTGGCTTTGTCGTGGTAAGGGTGCAGGGAAGCCACTACCACTTGCGCCGGTCGGGCTCTGGGCAGCTGGTTACGGTTCCCGTGCATACCGGCGAAATCTTGAGGCCCAAACTGCTCAGGAGCATCCTGGACCAGGCGGGGCTATCGGTTGACGAGTTTAGAGAACTTCTCGGCTAGCCGCTTCATTGGCCGAGCTTCTGCCTGGACTTGCCATCGTAAGCAAGCCTCCCAAGGGCCATCCTAAGGGAGGTTGCGTTTTCTATGTGCCGGTCACTAGGGCTAGTAAGACTCTCACCGTATGGCAGGAGATTCCGCACGATCCACTCCGCGTATCCGTGCAGGGTCGGGCCATGTGCCGCCCGCCGAACATGGCATCGGCTGGCAACTTGCCACTGTCCATGGGATGGACCTCCCAGGAAGGATTTCCCGGTCCAGACGGAGAACTATTCTTGTACTAACTATTATTATGGATTAAGGCTACCGATCCTGACTGTTAGCAGCCGATAGAGGTGAAGGAGGCGTGGCCAGGAAGCCAGAAAGCGATACGTCTGCGAACCTCGGATTCGAGGCCCAGTTGTGGAAGGCCGCCGATGCCCTGCGTAACAACATGGACGCCGCCGAGTACAAGCACGTGGTGCTCGGCCTCATTTTCCTCAAGTACATCTCCGACGCCTTCGAGGAGCATTACGCCAAGCTCCAGACGGAGCCCTACGCCGACCCTGAGGACCCCGACGAGTACCGCGCCGTCAACATTTTCTGGGTGCCGCTTGAAGCCCGCTGGTCTCATCTAAAGGCCAACGCCAAACAGCCTAACATCGGTCAACTGGTGGACGAAGCAATGATTGCCATCGAGCGGGACAATCCCTCGCTCAAGGGAGTGCTTCCCAAGGAGTACGCCCGACCGAACCTCGACAAGATGCGCCTGGGCCAGTTGATCGACCTGATTAGCAGCATCGGCCTGGGAGGCAGTGAGAACCGCTCGAAGGACATTCTGGGGCGTGTCTATGAGTACTTCCTCCAGCAGTTCGCCAGCGCGGAGGGCAAGAAGGGCGGCCAGTTTTACACCCCCCGCTGTGTAGTAGAGTTACTCGTCGAAATGATTGCTCCTTATAAAGGCCGGGTTTACGACCCCTGCTGCGGCTCCGGCGGCATGTTCGTGCAGTCGGCTAAATTCATTGAGGCCCATGCTACAGGCAACGGCAACGGTGGCCGCGCCAGGAGGCAGATCAGCATATACGGCCAGGAATCCAACTACACCACTTGGCGGCTCTGCAAGATGAACTTGGCCATCCGCGGCATTGACGGCCACATCGCCCACGGCGACAGTTTTCACAACGACCAGTTCCCGGACCTCAAAGCCGACTACATCCTCGCCAATCCGCCTTTCAACGACAGCGACTGGCGGGGAGAACTGTTGCGCGAGGACAAACGCTGGAAGTTCGGCATCCCGCCCGTATCGAACGCGAATTTCGCGTGGGTACAGCACTTTGTATATCACCTTGCGCCGAATGGGATTGCCGGGTTCGTACTTGCTAACGGCTCCATGTCCTCCAACCAGTCCGGCGAGGGAGAAATCCGCAAGAACATCATTGAGGCCGATCTGGTGGACTGTATGGTGGCCCTGCCAGGCCAGCTCTTTTACTCCACGCAGATCCCCGCCTGCCTATGGTTTATCGCCCGCAACAAGAAGGGCGGCACAGGGCTTTCGGGCAGGCCCCTGCGCGACCGCTCTGGGCAGGTACTCTTCATTGACGCCCGCAAGCTTGGCGTCATGGTGGACCGCGTACACCGCGAACTGACCCCCGAGGACATCCGCAAGATTGCCGACACCTACCACAACTGGCGCGGGGACGGCGACGGAGAATACCGGGACGTACCGGGCTTCTGCAAGGCGGCGACGCTGAAGGAGATTCGTGAAAACGGCTACGTGCTTACTCCAGGGCGCTACGTCGGGGTTGAACAAGCCGAGGACGACGGCGAGCCTTTCGAGGAGAAGATGGCGCGGCTGGTGGCCGAACTGTGCCGGCAGCGGGAAGAAGCCGCTAAACTCGACGCGGCCATTAGGCGCAATCTGAAGGAGTTGGGGTTTGGTGAGTGAGGGGCGTAAGATGCGCTGGGGCGATCTCGCCACCCTGAAATATGGCAAGAGGCTTCGAGGCTACGAGAATGTTGAGGCCCATTACCGAGTCTATGGTACCGACGGGCCAATAGGTTGGCACCATGAGCCGCTGTGTAATCATCCGACCGTAATTGTCGGCCGTAAGGGAGCTTACCGTGGCATTCACTATTCACCTGAGCCCTGCTTCGTGATTGATACAGCTTTCTACCTTGAGCCTCGTGTAGAGTTTGATATGCGTTGGGCTTATTATGAATTGTTGAACCGCGACATCAATAGCATGGATAGTGGTTCGGCAATCCCTTCTACCAGCAGAGAAGCTTTCTACCAACTACCTGTCGCGGTCCCAAGTATCGAAGAGCAACGCGCCATCGCCCACATACTTGGCACGTTGGACGACAAGATCGAGCTTAACCGGCGCATGAACGAAACGCTAGAGGCAATAGCGCGCGCCATCTTCAAGTCGTGGTTCTTAGACTTTGACCCGGTAATTGACAATGCGCTCAAGGTAGGTAATACAATCCCGAGCGAACTGGAGGAGAAAGCCGCCCGCCGGCGCGAAGTTCTCGCCCGCACCCGAGCCGAGGGCCACCCCGCCGGGTTACCGGAGCCCCTGGCAAAGCTGTTCCCCGATGAGTTCGAGGAGAGAGAGTTGGGGTGGATACCAAAGGGGTGGAGGGTTGGTACACTCCGAGAGGTTGTCAACCTTGTAAAGGACGGAGTAAACCCGCTGGATACGCCGGATGCAGAGTTCTTGCATTTCAGCATTCCTGCGTTCGACGAAGGCGTAATGCCAAAGCGAGAACGCGGTGAAGCAATTAAGAGTTTCAAGTTCCGGGTACCCGCCGGAGCTGTTCTACTATCCAAGCTAAATCCCGAGATTAAGCGCGTTTGGCTGGTGGATATAAGCGATAATGACCGCGCTATCTGTTCAACTGAGTTTCTTGTTCTTCTTGCACAACCGCCGTTTACCAAGTCTTTTGTCTACTGCTTGGTTCAGTCGTCTAACTTCCGACGTGAGCTTGAAGGTTTAGTAACTGGTACATCTAAGAGTCATCAACGCGCACAGCCCGAAGCCGTACTTAGTATAGCTACGGTCCTACCAGAGCGTCCGTTGCTCGCAGCATTCGAAAGAATAGTGGCACCCATGCTGGAGACAACCCTGATAAAGAAGCGCGAATCCTATACCCTCGCCGCCCTGCGTGATACGCTACTACCCAAGCTTATCTCCGGTGAACTGCGGGTATCGTCGCGGATTATTAGGGACTTTGAGGTGCTTCCGAAGCAGGTATGATTTTCCGGCGATTGAAACCTTGTCTCTCAGGTGCTTCCAGGTTTGAGGGGGAGGGGGAAATCGAGGAGGATTACGTGAGTTAGGCCGCGAGCAGTTGCCGAGTTTTGTTTCGGAAGCACCGGGACTTTGAGAAGGAGGGTACGATTACATGTTGACCAGTCTCCAATGCAAGAACTTTCGTTGTCTCGAGGATGTTGACGTCCCGCTTGGGCCACTGACCGCTATTGTTGGGCCAAACGGTTCTGGAAAGACTGCAATTCTCCGGGCCATAGATATGGTGTTTGGCGAGGTCTGGCCGTCCATGCGGAGTTTTCGGATTCCCCAGGATTTCTACGCATTCGACACATCACGGGGAATAGAGATAATCGTCTGGTTCGACCCTCCATATGTTCACGAGGATGACTTCGATAACAGGCACCAGGTTAACGCTGTCCGATTATCCTGCAAGCCGTACCAGAGATCTGGTAAGTGGGGGACCGCAGGAGACTTGCACGTCGACCTTGAGCCTCTAAACGCTGAAGGGGACGTGCCCCTTATTCCCGTAACGCCCCGACGCAAGGGTGTAAAGCCTCAATTTCGCCCCTTACCAGTTGGGACTGCACTTCGTGAACAGAACCGTGTCCTGTTTGTTGATCATAGACGTAGCGTTCTCCAGCACTTGCCGACTGTTAGGGGGTCCATCCTGGCCAAGCTCTTAGAGCCAGCGCGTCGTGAGTTCACAGCAGAAGCTGACTTTCGGAAAGCCTATGAAACTGCGATGGAGTGCCTTAGAACCGAACAGGTTCGTGAGTTAGAGAAGCGCATTCAAGATACCGCTAAGCGCATGCTAGGGTTTCTTGGCAGGGGCGTTGCCAAGTCAATCGAAATCGGGTTTGGGTTCGCAGATCCTTCAAATCCTTTCAATTCGCTGAGACTTCAATACAGGGAGGGCGACCTTGAGGTTCCAGCTGAAGAACTTGGGCTTGGAATTCAAAGTGCAATTGTAGTGGGGCTGTTCGATGCTTTTCGCCAGCTTGGTGGTGAATTTCAGACAATCGTTATAGAAGAACCGGAAATGTACTTACATCCACAGGCACAACGTTATTTCTACCGATTGCTCAGAGAGATGGTCGAAGCTTCACAATGCCAAGTGATCTACTCGACACACTCGCCTATTTTTGCGGACGTTAACTTATATGAGACACTTCGTCTTGTCCGTAAGGATCCTGGCCAGTCATCGAGCGTTACGTATGTCTCAGTGGAAAACTATGAACGTTTGGCTAAGGAAAGGGAACGCCAAAAACTGGCAGGACAGTTCAACCCAGCAAGAAATGAGGTTTTCTTCGCCAAGAAGGCACTACTTGTTGAAGGGCCTGCTGATCGTAGCGCAGTCCTAATAGTAGCTGAGCGGATGAATCTAGACATCGATGCCGAGGGTATTACTGTTATAGACTGTGGCGGCAAGAATGGTATTCCACTAGTTGCTAGTGTTTGTACCGATTTGGGAATACCCTTCTTGGTCCTACATGACGAGGACATTTGGCCGGAAGATAAGGGTCAAGATCCGGCTAGGCAAGCCAAGGAGAACGAGGTCGCTCAAGCAGAGAATGCGCGGATACTAGAAGCAGCTGGTGGACAGGACCGAGTATTGCTAATCAAACCATCATTGGAGGCGGCCCTAAATATTGGAAGAAATGCTAAGGATAAGCCTCAGAAGGTAGTAGAGAGAGTTCGTAGTATGAACTTGGATGAAATTCCGAAGGAACTAGTTGCCGTGGTCAATATGCTATTTGAGAGCAATACATGTGAAAGTACGGAAGTGATTTCTCCTGGTGAAGTCCAGACTCGAGTAGCCAATGGTGGGTGGGGATTAAGGTGAACGGCGGTGGTTCCACCTTCTCCGAATTCGTTGTTGAGCAAGCCTCCCTTGCCTGGCTTGAAAACCTGAGGTACGCGGTTAGCTTCGGCCCCTCCATCGCCCCGGGCGAACCCCAAGCGGAACGCGACGACTATGCCCAGGTGGTGCTGGAGGAACGCTTGCGCCGGGCGCTGGAAAGCCTCAACCCGGACGCCCCCGCGGAGGCGCTGGACGAGGCGTTCCGTAAGCTGACCCGCGCCGACGCCCCGAGCCTGACTGCTCGCAACCGCCTCATTCACCGCATGATCGTCGACGGCGTCACCTCTGAGTACCGCCGGCCGGACGGCAGCATCAGTGCCGTCCAGGTGCGCGTAATCGACTTCGACAATCCCGATAACAACGACTGGCTGGCCGTCAACCAGTTTGCGGTCTCGGAGAGCAAGCACACCCGCCGCCCGGACATCGTAGTGTTCGTCAATGGTCTGCCGCTTGCCGTCATCGAACTGAAGAACCCCGCCGATGAGGAGGCGACGATCTGGACGGCCTTCCAGCAGATCCAAACCTACAAGAACGAGATCCCTTCGCTCTTCGCCTACAACGCAGCCCTGGTCGTTTCGGACGGCGTCGAGGCCCGCATCGGCACCATCACGGCCGACTGGGAACGGTTTATGCCCTGGCGCACCATTGAGGGCGACACGGTGGCGCCGGATACCCTGCCTCAACTGGAGGTGCTGCTGCGCGGGGTCTTCGAGAAGCGCCGCTTCCTCGACCTTTTGCGTTACTTCATCGTCTTTGAGGACCTGCCGGGCGGGGCCATAGCAAAGAAAATGGCCGGCTACCACCAGTTCCACGCGGTTAACGTCGCCGTACAGGAAACGTTCCGGGCATTGCGCCGTCCAAAGGCCGAACAAGAGTTTCGCGAG
Source organism: Clostridia bacterium (assembly GCA_024653205.1). Taxonomy (NCBI): domain Bacteria; kingdom Bacillati; phylum Bacillota; class Clostridia; species Clostridia bacterium. The sequence continues at coordinate 162,990 of JANLFO010000002.1, forward strand.
CAGGCCGGGCGCTACGAGGCTGGCTACCAGCCCGGCGGCAACCCTGGAGACGGGCGCATAGGCGTTATCTGGCACACCCAGGGTTCGGGCAAAAGCCTGACGATGGTCTTCTACGCGGGGCGCCTCATCCTTCACCCGGCGATGGAGAATCCGACCATTGTGGTGATTACCGACCGCAACGACCTGGACGATCAGCTTTTCGGTACTTTCGCCCGTTGCCAGGAAATCCTGCGCCAGGCACCCGTGCAGGCCGAAAGCCGCGCCGACCTGCGGGCCAAACTCCAGGTGGATTCGGGCGGGGTAATATTCACCACCATCCAGAAGTTCCTGCCCGAAGAGGAAGGGGACCGCTACCCGCTCCTCTCCGAACGTCACAACATCGTGGTCATCGCCGACGAGGCCCACCGCAGCCAGTATGACTTCGTTGACGGTTTTGCCCGCCACATGCGCGACGCCCTGCCGAACGCGTCTTTTATCGCCTTTACCGGCACGCCTATCGAGCTCACCGACCGCAACACGCGGGCCGTGTTTGGCGATTACATCAGCATCTACGACATCCAGCAGGCGGTGAGAGACGGGGCTACCGTACCAATCTACTATGAGAGCCGCCTGGCAAAGATCGAGCTTGACGCGGCCGAACGCCCGCGGATCGACCCGGAATTCGAGGAGGTCACCGAGGGTGAGGAGGTAGAGCGCAAGGAGCGGCTAAAGCGCAAGTGGGCGCAGCTTGAGGCGCTGGTCGGTACCGAGAAGCGCTTGCGTCTCGTTGCCCGGGACCTAGTGGAACACTTCGAGCGGCGCCTTGAAGCAATGGACGGCAAGGCCATGGTAGTGTGCATGAGCCGCCGCATCTGCGTGGACCTTTATAACCAGATTGTGGCGCTGCGCCCGGAATGGCACCGCGAGGATGACCACAAGGGCGTCATCAAGGTGGTAATGACCGGCAGGGCTTCCGACCCCGCCGAGTGGCAGCAGCATATCCGCAACAAACCCCGCCGCGAGGCGCTTGCCCAGCGATTCCGCGACCCCAAAGACCCCTTCAAGATCGTCATCGTGCGCGATATGTGGCTGACCGGCTTCGATGCGCCATGCCTGCACACCATGTACGTGGACAAACCGATGCGCGGCCACGGCCTGCTGCAAGCCATCGCGCGCGTCAACCGCGTTTTCCGCGACAAGCCCGGCGGCCTGGTGGTGGACTACATCGGGCTGGCCAATGAACTCCGCGAGGCGCTTACGACCTATACCGCCAGCGGCGGCACCGGGCGAACGGCCATTGACCAGTCTGAGGCGGTAGCGGTCATGCTCGAGAAATACGAAGTCTGCCTGGGCCTCTTCCACGGGTTCGACTGGTCAAGGTGGGTAACCGGGACGCCGGAAGAGCGCCTGACGCTACTGCCGGCCGCCCAGGAACACATCCTGGCCCAGGAGAAAGGCAAGGAAAGGTTGCTCGAGGCCGTCACCGAGCTTTCCAGAGCCTTTGCCCTGGCCGTGCCGCACAAGGAGGCGCTGCGCATCCGCGACGACGTGGGCTTCTTCCAGGCGGTGCGCTCCGTGCTGGCTAAAGGCGCCCCGGGCGAGCGCAGGCCCGAAGAGGAACTCGACCACGCCATCAGGCAAATCGTCTCTCGTGCCATTGCCCCGGAAGGGGTGGTTGACATCTTTGCCGCCGCAGGTCTGAAGAAGCCGGATATTTCCATCCTCTCGGATGAATTCCTCTCCGAAGTGCGCGCCATGCCGCAGAAGAACCTGGCCGTCGAATTGCTGCGCAAGCTCATTTCCGGTGAGATCAGGGCGCGGAGTCGCAAGAACCTGGTACAGGCGCGCTCCTTTGCGGCGATGCTTGAGCGGGCCATCCGTGGTTACCAGAATCGCGTTATAGAAGCAGCGCAGGTAATCGAAGAGCTCATTGCCTTGGCCAGAGAAATGCGCCGCGCAAACGAACGTGGCGAACAACTAGGCCTCACCGACGAGGAGTTGGCCTTCTACGATGCTCTGGTAACCAACGGTAACGCCGCCAGGGTCCTCGGTGACGAAACCCTGTGTACCCTTGCTCGCGAACTTACCGTTGCCGTGCGCAACAATGTAAGCATCGACTGGACCACGCGCGAGAACGTCCGCGCCGGCCTGCGTGTTATTGTCAAGCGCATTTTGCGCAAGTACGGCTACCCACCTGATAAACAGGACAAAGCCACGGAAACCGTGCTGGAGCAGGCCGAAGCTCTCTCCGAGGCCTGGGCACGGGACTAGTTCTCCCCACCAAAGCGGGTTCTTGCCCTTAGCAGCAGGATTCCGATGAGTTTCCGCAGAAAGGGACCGGCGGAGGGGCTGGATCTGTCTGTTTACGGATAATGTCCCTCGAGCGCCCGCCAGGTCGTGGTATACTTATGTGCAGAGCGTTTGAAGAAGGTCTCTGAGAAGGGTGAAGCCTCTTGAGTTCCCGGGTTCTGCGGGTAGCAAAGCGCGTTCTGGTAGGACTGGTGATCCTGGCGGTCGTGCTGTCGCTTGTGGTGGCTGCGGGCCGCTACCGCTCGGAGCAGGCAAATCGTACGGTGCAGGTGGCGCTGGACTTCGGACAGGTAAGCCTTTTGAGCCGCGCCTTGGGGGTTCCCCGGGCGGAGTTGCTGGCAAGCCTGCGGGAGGCCGGGGCAGGGGCGATCCTGGTAAAGGAGCCCTTAGTATCGGAACTGGACGGGGAACTACTGTGGGGGATTTACCCCGTCTGGCTCCGGCTGGGCCGGGAGTTGGCGGCCGCGCCCTACCTGGAGCCCGAAGCAGCAGCCCAACTGCGGCCGGATTACTCCTACCTGGTCTTTGACGCTCCCCGCGTGGCCGAGGAAGTGGCCGCGCAGCTGGGGCGCAGGCTTCCCGGCGGCTCGGTACGCCTCTTGCCGGCAGGGGAGTTTTCTCTGGTGGAGCTTTCATGGACCAAGTCGGACCTCTCCGCGCTCAAGGTGGGCATAGGTCTCGCCGGTTTCCCCTGGGAGGAAGTAGAACGGGCCGGCGTAAAGGTGATACCGCAGCTGCGGCCCTGGCCGGCGGCGGATGCGGCCTCCGTCCGCGCCACCCTGGAAGAACTGTACCCACATAGGGATGATCTTTCTGCCCTTGCCTTCGACGGAGACCGGGTTCCCGGTTACCCGCGCTTTGTGTCCGACCTGGGCCGGGGGGTCCAGGAGCTGGACGTGCCGGTGGCCATTATCGAGTTCACCCAGCAGCAGGGACTGGCCTCCCTGGTGAAGCTCACCGGAAAACGGGCCGTCCGCCTGCACAGCATCCGGGCCGAGGAGGCCGAGACCCTTTCGCCGGCGCAGGCCGTGGCCCGGTTCGGCCTGGCCGCAGGAGAGCGTAACGTGCGCATCCTGGTGGTGCGCTTTGCCTTGGCGGCAGAGGGGGGTATGGCATCCTCCGACGCCGCGGCCTCGGCAAGAAGGTATCTGGAGTTTCTCAAAGAGGGCCTGGCGGCGCAGGGCCTTGCCCCGGGCGATCCGCGTCCCTTTACCCCCTTCCCGCTGCCGGGGGCGCTCTTCGGCCTCATCGGCCTGGGAGCCTGGGCGGCGGCGGTACTGCTCCTGCGCGAGCTGGGTCTTAGAGGCCGGATGCTGATCGGCCTCTCTGCTCTCGGCCTTGCCGGCTACCTGCTGCTCCTCCGCGCCGACTCTGTCCTCGCGCGGCAGGCGGCGGCGGCCGTGGCCGCCATCTCCTTCCCGACCCTGGGCGTCCTGCTCTGGCGCCGCGAGGAACCGTGCTCGGTCCCGCAGGCGCTCGGCCGTTTCGCCGTAACGGCTGCGCTTTCCCTGGTCGGTGCCGCCCTGGTGGTGGGGCTGCTGGGCGAGGTGGGGTTCATGCTCGCCGTGGACCAGTTCCTGGGGACCAAGGTGGCCCACCTCGCGCCCCCGGTACTCGTGGCGGCGGCGCTCTGGGGGCCGGGGAGCCGGGAAGAACTCCGGCGGCGCCTGGCCTCGCCGGTCAGCTGGCTGGCCCTAGTGGCGCTGGTGGTGCTGGCGCTGGCGGGATACGTTTACCTGATGCGCACCGGAAACGAGGGCACGGCCTTCGTTTCCTCCTGGGAGAGAGCCTTGCGCCAGTACCTGGACCAACTGTTGCTGGTGCGGCCGCGCACCAAGGAATTCCTTCTGGGGCATCCCCTGCTGCTTCTCAGCTATCGACTGGGTCGGCCGCGGCGGTACTGGCTGCTGTGGGCGGCCGGGAGCATCGGGCAGGCCTCGGTGGTCAACACCTTCGCCCACGTGCACACGCCCCTCGCGGTGAGCCTTCTGCGCACGGCGCACGGGCTCTGGCTGGGGGCCATAGCAGGGTTGATCCTGATCTGCCTCCTCGAAGGCTACAGGAGGCACCGGGCCCGCAGGGGAGGAACCGAGGGCGGTATTTGTACCCCGGAAAAGCCATAGGAATGATCTGGGGAGGGCGCGAAGCGTGGGAAACGGTTTGCGGGTGGCGGTACTGCTGGGAGGACGCTCCTCCGAGCGCGAGGTCTCCCTGCGCAGCGGGGAGGCGGTCTACCGGGCCCTGCTGCAGAAGGGCTACACGGCCTGGAAGATAGACGCCGGGGGAGACTTCATAAGGGAGTTGCTGCAAGACCGGCCGGACGTGGTCTTCATCGCCCTTCACGGCCGCTTCGGCGAAGACGGAACCGTGCAGGGGCTGCTCGAGCTCTTGGACCTTCCCTACACCGGTTCCGGGGTGCTGGCCAGCGCCCTGGCCATGGACAAGATCATGACCAAGCGCGTGCTGCTGCAGGCCGGCCTGCCTACGGCCGCCTTCCGGGTAGTTCGCGCGGATGAACTGGAGCCGGGACGGGTAGCGGAACTGGCGGCCGAACTGCTGGTACAATTCAGGGGTCGCCTGGTGGTGAAGGTACCCGAGGGGGGCTCGAGCATCGGGGTGTACTGGGCGGGCACGGTTGAAGAAACCGCGACGGCCCTGCTCCACGGCCTGGCCGAGGGCCCCGAGGTGCTGGTGGAGAAACACCTGCCGGGGGTGGAACTCACCGCACCGGTGCTCGGCAACCGGCAGCCGCGCGTGCTGCCTCTAATCGAGATCCTGCCGGCCAAGGGGTGCTACGACTACGAGGCCAAGTACACGCCGGGCGGGAGCCGGCACATCATCCCCCCCCGGGTGGAGCCCGCGCTGCAGAGGGAGGTAGAGGAACTGGCCCTGGCCGCCTACCGGCTCCTGGGCTGCGCCGGGTGCGCCCGCATAGATTTCAAGCTCGATGAAACCGGCCGGCCCATGATCCTGGAGGTTAACACCGTGCCCGGGTTTACGGAGACCAGCCTGGTGCCGGACTCCGCCCGGGCGGCGGGAATTGAATTTCCCGATCTGGTGGCCGAGTTGGTGGAGCTGGCCCTGGAAAGAAGAGCGCAAAGATAATCAAGGCGGGGCCGGGAAAACTAGGTTTGGAGGCGGCCCCGGCTCCGGAGGCCGCCTTAGACCGGGAGGAGTTGCCTTGCAAGGAGCGGAGCGCTTGTCGGAAAGGCTGGGGGCCATAGACGGGCGGGCCTACAAGGCCTACCAGAGTCTGGCCGGGGCCTACGCCTTTCCGGATTTCGAGCTTTTCATCGACCACGTTCAGGGCGACCCCTTTGCCGGCCCTTCCCGGGTGCGGGTGAGGCTGGGCAGGGACAAGCACCGGCTGCCACCCCACCTGCTGGACGGCCGGGAGCGGAGGGTTGCCACTGCGGATTTCCTGGCCCGGCAGGTCGCCGCGGCAATCAGGAAGCTGGCCAAAGGGCACCGGGGTACGGGACACAGCGGGCTCATAGCCATAGACGAGGGCGGGCAGGAGGTCCTGGAACGGACGGCGGTGGCCATAGACGAGGAATGGCTTGAGGCGAGGCTTTTCCTGGGTCTTCCTGCGGCCGGGCGCACGGTTCTGGCCCGCGAGGCCAGGGCCATGTTTTTCGAGGAGCTTCCGGCTATAGTGCGGGGCTCGCTCCTGTATTCTGCCCTCGACGGCCAGGCCCTGGCCGAACACGTGGCGCTCTACGAGGACCAGGAGTACATCCGCCGCGAGTTGCCCCACCTGGGCCTGGTGGCCTTCGTGGGCGAGGGGGCTGTTCTCCCCCGGCGGTCGGGTATCAGCGATGCCCCCATGCCGCGGGAGAAGGCGGTGCCCTTCGCGCCCCCGCCCGGCCTGACGGTGGAGTTCCAAACGCCCAACCACGGCCGGGTGCGGGGCATGGGAATCCCGGCGGGAGTCACCCTGATCGTGGGTGGCGGCTACCACGGCAAGTCTACCCTGCTCCGCGCCCTGGAAAGGGGCGTCTATAACCACATTCCCGGCGACGGCCGCGAGTGGGTCGTTACCGTGGCCGAGGCGGTAAAGATCCGCGCCGAGGACGGCCGGCGGGTGGAGAAGGTGGACATCAGCCCCTTCATCCGCAACCTCCCCTTCGGGCAGGACACCCGGCGCTTCAGCACCGAAGAAGCCAGCGGCAGCACCTCGCAGGCGGCCAACATCATGGAGGCTCTGGAACTGGGGGCGAAACTCCTGCTCATCGACGAGGACACCAGCGCCACCAACTTCATGATCCGGGACGAGCGCATGCAGCGGCTGGTGGTCAAAGAGAAGGAGCCGATCACTCCTTTCCTGGACAAGGTGCGCCAGCTATACCGGGAACGGGGCGTTTCCAGCATCCTGGTCGTCGGGGGCTCCGGAGACTACCTGGACGTGGCCGATACCGTAATCATGATGGACGAATACCGGCCTCGGGACGTCACCGCACGGGCAAGAGAAGTCGTGCGGGAATATCCGACCCGACGACAGCCCGAAGGCGGGGCCGGCTTCGGCTCGGTGCCGGCGCGAATCCCTCTGCCGGAAGGCTTCCATCCCCTGCGCCACGGAAAGGTAAAGGTAGAGGCCAAGGGTCTGCACAGCATCCGTTTCGGAGAGGAGACCGTGCTCCTCCAGTACGTGGAGCAACTGGTGGACCCCGCCCAGACGCGGGCCATCGCCGCCGCCATGCTTTATCTCGCGCAGAAATACGCCGGCCGGCTCACCCTGGCCCAGGCCGTGGCCCGGGTAATGGCGGACGTGGACCGGTACGGCCTGGAGGTGCTCTCCTCTCGCCGGAACGGCCCTCCGGGTGACCTGGCCCGGCCCCGGCCCTTCGAACTGGCCGCAGCCGTGAACCGGCTCCGCTCGCTGCGGGTGGCGGTCGCGGACGGGGAGGGGAGAAGGAAGGAGGCGGCCGGTGGCGAATAGTTAGGGGTGGCCGGCGGACGCCGGGAGGCGCAGGGGCGAGGTCGGAGCGCGGCCGACAGGCCTAACGCCAGAGGGCCAGTTGCTCCCTTAGGGCGGGGATTTCCTCCTCGGTGAACACCGGCACGCCCCGGCGCAGCAGGGCGGCGGTGGTAACGCCCGGCCCGGGGCGGAGAATGCCGCGGAAGGTGCCGTCGTAGACGCAGGTCTTGCCGCAGGAAGGGCTGCGCTCCTTCATTATCGCCGCGCCGGGTCTGAAGATGCGGACCATCCGCAGAGTGCGGTCGGCCGCAGTGAGAAAGGCGCCGGTCAGATCCTGGCCGGCGGCGTTGACCACCCGGGCGCAGCCGTCCAGCACCTGGTGCCCGTCGCCCCCGGCTATTTCGGCCGGAGGCCTCGGCACGGGCAGACGGGCGAGCAGCTCGGGGCATAGGGGAAGACAGCGCAAACCTGCAGTTTCCGCCAGGGCCCGCACTTCCGGGGAGGGGCGGGCGCGACCGTCGTAGCGGCAGGGGTAGCCCAGCAGGCAGGCGCTGACGATCAGTGTAGTCACGATTTTGCCCTCGCTTGGTTCTTGACTGTGGAAAAGTGGAAAAGCTTGTGCACAAGGGCGGGGCAGCATCCAATTATTGACCAAAGGTGACCGGATATGACGTTATTTTCCAGTCAGCGAAGACCACGCCCCGTGCGTGCCGGACTGATCACCATGCTTATTATAGCCATAGGTTGGGCGGCGGGGGAAGCGGCAGTTCTTCCCTATTGGCCGCAAGGAGAACGGGTGCTGGGAACCGTGGGCTGGGTGGTAGCGGTCTTTGCCGGCTGCTCGGTGGCGCAGGCGAAGGCACGCGGGATCCGCTTTTCCTACCCGGCCGAGCGGGTAGCCCTGGCGGCAATGGGCCTGGCGGCGGCGGGAGAACTGGCCGCAGCCGGGATAGGGTGGGGTTCAGGCCCGGATTGGGCAGACTCGTTGTTGCGGGCGGGTCTCGCTGTCCTGGCGATGGCGGCTGCGGTGAGAGTGGCGGGAATGGCGGTAAAGGCGAGGAGGACGAGCAGGTATGAAGCTTACGCCCAACGCACTTACTATATTGGAGAAGCGCTACTTAAGGAGAGAGAATAACCGGCTGGTGGAAACGCCCGAGGAGATGTTCCGGAGGGTAGCCCGGGCGGTGGCGGCCGCCGAGCGCATATTCCGGCCGGACATTGGCGAAGCAGAACTGGCCGCGATCGAAGACAAGTTCTACACGCTGATGACCGAACTCGACTTCCTGCCCAACAGCCCCACCCTCATGAACGCCGGTAGGGAACTGGGGCAGCTTTCCGCCTGCTTTGTCCTCCCGGTAGGGGATAGCATGGAAGAGATTTTTACCGCGCTCAAGGACGCCGCCCTCATACATAAGTCCGGCGGCGGCACGGGCTTCAGCTTCTCCCGGCTGCGCCCCAAGAACAGCCCGGTGCGCAGCACCGGCGGGGTGGCATCGGGCCCGGTTTCCTTCATGAAGGTCTTCAACGCCGCCACCGAGGCCATAAAGCAGGGGGGCACGCGCCGCGGTGCCAACATGGGCATGCTGCGGGTGGACCACCCGGACGTTCTGGAGTTCATTCGAAGCAAGCGGGATAACCGGGAACTGACCAACTTTAACATCTCGGTTGCCCTCACCGGGGAATTCATGCAGGCGCTGGAAAACGACGACTACTACGAGCTCAAGTTCAACGGGCGGGTATACGACCGGCTGAAAGCCCGTGAGGTGTTCGACCTCATCGTTGAGCATGCCTGGGCCAACGGCGAGCCGGGCATAGTGTTCCTGGACCGGCTGAACGAGGGCAACCCCACCCCCGAACTGGGCGAGATCGAGGCCACCAACCCCTGCGTGACCGGGGATACGTGGGTAACCACCAGTGAAGGCCCCCGCCAGGTGTGCGAGCTGGTGGGCCGTCCCTTTGAGGCGGTGGTTAATGGGGCAGCTTACCGCTCGGGCAGGGAAGGCTTTTTCCGCACGGCGGTAAAACCGGTCGTGAGGCTACGTACCCGGGAAGGTTATAGCCTGCGCCTGACCTCAGACCACCGGCTCTTGCGCGTAGTTGACCGCACCCGCTACCGTATCAGTTACGAGTGGGTACCGGTCAAGGAGCTGAAGCCCGGCGACCAGATACTCCTGCATAACCACCGGTCCCTGGCGGGCTGGCCCGGCGAACTTACCGAGGGCGAAGGGTACCTACTCGGCCTCCTGGTGGGGGACGGGGTACTGAAAGAGGACACCGCCGTTCTTTCGGTTTGGGCAAGAGAACAGGCAGTGCCCGGCTTGACCTCAGAGAGTGGCGCGGGCTCAATTATGGAACTGGCCTTGAGCTATGCTGTGAACCTGCCTCACCGTTCCGGCTTTCGCGGCTGGTTTCCGATTTCCGGGCGCAGTGAATTCCGCCTTAAATCCGCGCCTCTGAAGACGCTGGCCGAGCGCATGGGCCTGCGCCCGGGCAAGAAGACGGTTACCCGGGAAATAGAACGCGCCTCATCCGAGGGTTACCGGGGTTTCTTGCGTGGCCTCTTCGACAGCGACGGCTCGGTGCAGGGAAGTCAGGAAAAAGGCGCTAGTATTCGTCTTGCTCAAAGCAACCTTGAGCTTCTCAAGGCCGTCCAGCGTATGCTCCTTCGCCTGGGGATTGTGAGCACCGTATATGAGGAACGACGTCCGGTCGGCGCAAGACCCATGCCGGATGGCAAGGGAGGCAAGCGCGATTATGACGCAAAGGCCCAGCATGAACTGGTTATCTCAGGGGATAACCTGGCTGCCTTTGCGGCACGCATCGGCTTTGGCGACCGGGAAAAGGCGGAGAAACTCACCCGGCTTCTCGGTGCCTACCGGCGCAAAATGAACCGGGAAAAGTTCCTGGCTACGGTCTTATCCGTGGAGGAGGAGGGAGTAGAGGAAGTATACGATGTCCGAATCCCCGGCGTCAACGCTTTCGACGCCAATGGAATCTATGCCCACAACTGCGGGGAGCAGCCGCTTCTGCCCTACGAGGCCTGCAACCTGGGCTCGGTGAATCTGGCCCAGATGGTGGAAGACGGGCGCATCGTGTGGGATCGACTCAAAGAGGTGGTAGCCTGGTCGGTGCGGTTCCTGGACAACGTCATCGAGGTCAACCGCTACCCTCTCCCGACCATCGAGCAACTGGCCCGGGGCAACCGCAAGATAGGGCTGGGCGTAATGGGATGGGCGGACATGCTCTTCCGTTTGGGCGTGCCCTACGACAGCGAGCAGGCGGTGGAACTTGCCCGCAAGGTAATGGGGTATATACAGGAGGTAGCGGTGACAACCTCACGTCAACTGGCCGAAGAGCGGGGGGACTTTCCCAACCTGGAACGAAGCATCTACCGGGGCCAGAGGAGGCGCAACGCCACCTGCACCACCATCGCACCCACCGGCACCATCAGCATGATCGCCGGCACCACCTCGGGAATAGAGCCGGTATTCTCCCTGGTCTACACCAAGAATGTGCTGGAAGGTGAGCAGCTGCTGGAGATCAATCCGGTATTCGAAGAGTACGTGCGCGGTGCGTTCGAGCCGGCCAAGGCGGAAAGCATCTTCCGAGAGGTGGCGCGGACCGGCTCCTGTCAGCACATCGGGGATATTCCGCCGGACGTGCGCCGGGTATTCGTAACCGCCCTGGAAATAGCGCCGGTATGGCATATCCGCATGCAGGCGGCCTTCCAGGAGTATACGGACAACGCCGTGAGCAAGACGGTTAATTTCCCCTACACCGCCACCCAGAAGGACGTAGAAGAAGTGTTCCTCCTGGCCTACCGGCTGGGCTGCAAGGGCGTAACCGTATACCGCTCGGGCAGCCGCGAAGAGGAAGTGCTGGTGCGGGGCCAGGGCGAAGCCAAACCAGGCGGGAAGAAGACCTATCCTCGCCCCCGGCCCAAGCGCACCCTCGGCGTAACCGAGCAGGTCAAGACCGGATGCGGGAAGATGTACATTACGGTCAACTTCGATCAGGAGGGCATAATCGAGACTTTCATCACCACCGGCTCTACCGGAGGGTGTCAGGGATTCGCCGAAGGGGTGAGCCGGCTGGTTTCCCTGGCCCTGCGGGCCAACATCGCCCCGGAGGCCATTATCGACCAGCTCACCTCGGTCAGTTGCCCCAACTTTCTCCGGCGCCGGGCCAAAGACCCCGGCCTGGTGGGCAAGTCCTGTCCGGACATCATCGGCCGCATTCTGGCCCACGAACTGGCGCGTACCGGGGGGGAGAAGCTGGAACAGGCGCTGCGGGAGGCGCTGGAAGAAACCGTCGTGGCCGCCGAGGACCCGGATAACGGCTGCCGGCCGGCCCCGGTGGACGAACTGGAACTCATTCGTCGCGGCATCTGCCCGGAGTGCGGTGCGCGGTTGCAGTACAGCGAGGGCTGCCTCGTTTGCCGCTGCGGGTTCAGTCGCTGCGAGTAATCCTGGCGGGCGAGGTGAGGGGCGGTTGCGGTTCGGTCCTGCCGGAGCTTCTCCCCTTTTTTACGCTCAGGGAGGCAAGAGCAGTCTTGAGGTTCCGGCCTGGCTGCACCGGCTGGGCCTGGAGGCTTTCGAGTACCAGTGCGGCCGCGGGGTAAACATAAAGGAAGACACCGCCCGGGCTCTGGGCCGGGAGGCAGGACGCTACGGCCTGGCCCTGAGTCTGCACGCTCCCTACTACATCAACCTGGCCGCCGAAGGCCCCGGCAGGGAGAATACCCGCCGGCACCTGCTGCGGGCGGTGGAGGCGGCCGCCTGGATGGGAGCGACCAAGGTGGTGTTCCACCCCGGCGCAGCAGGGACGGACCGCAGGCGCTCTCTGGAACTGGCCCAACGCCTGCTGGAGGAGGTCGTGGCAGAAATAGATCGGCCGGAGTTTGACGGCGTACTCCTGGCCCCCGAGACCACCGGCAAGGCCGGCCAACTGGGCTCCCTGGCGGAGGTTCTGGCCCTCTGCCGGGGGCGGACCCGGGTTGTACCCACCCTGGACTTCGCTCACCTCTATGCCCGGGACGGGGGGCGGCCGGCCAGCGAGGAGGATTTCGCCCGCGTCCTGGAAGCGGTGGCCGAGAGCCTGGGAGCACAGGTCCTGCACGACCTGCACCTGCACTTCAGCCCCATCGAGTTTACCCGGGCGGGTGAGAGGCGACACGGCAATCTCCTGGACCCCGGTCTGGGTCCGGACTTCGTGCCCCTGGCCAGGGCCCTTTGTGCCGCCGGAGCGGACGGCACCTTGATCTGCGAATCTGCCGACCGCCAGGCGGAGGACGCGCTGGCCTACCAGGAAGCGTGGCGCCGAATAGCAGAAGGAGGTAAGGGAAATTGTCCCCGGTGAGGGTTCGTTTTGCTCCCAGTCCCACCGGAAGTCTTCACGTGGGAGGCGCCCGGACGGCGCTTTTTAACTGGCTTTTTGCCCGCCATCACGGCGGAGCCTTTGTATTGCGCATCGATGACACCGATACCGACCGCTCCTCGGAATCGGCCCTGGAGCAGATACTTTCCTCCCTGCGCTGGCTGGGCCTGGATTGGGACGAGGGGCCGGATGTCGGCGGTCCCTACGGCCCCTACCGGCAGACGGAGAGGCTGGCCCTCTACCGGGAGGCGGCCGAGAAACTGCTGGATGAGGGTCGGGCCTACAGGTGCTACTGCACCCCGGAGGAGCTGGCCGCCCAGAGGGAGGAGGCCCGCCGCCAGGGCCGCCCTACCACCTACGACGGCCGCTGCGCCCGCCTGAGCCGGGCGAAGCAGCTCGAGCTGGAGGCGCAGGGTAGGAGGCCGGCAATAAGGCTGAAGGCCGACCGGCGGGAGCCGGTAGTGCTGCACGACCGGGTAAGGGGCGAGGTTGTCTTCCAGCCCGAGGTGCTGGAAGACCTGGTCATCGTTAAGAGCAACGGCTATCCTACCTACAACTTCGCCTGCGTGGTGGACGACCACCAGATGGCGATCACCCACGTCATCCGGGCCGAGGAACACCTTTCCAATACCCCCAAGCAGGTGCTGGTATATGAGGCCCTGGGTTACCCCCTCCCGGAGTTTGCCCACGTGCCCATGATCCTGGCTCCCGACCGCAGCAAGCTGAGCAAGCGGCACGGCGCCACTTCGGTAGAGGAATACCGCGAAGAGGGCTTCCTGCCCGAGGCCCTGGTGAACTACCTGGCGCTGCTGGGCTGGTCGCCGGGCGGGGAGGAGGAGTTTCTGACCTCGCAGGAAATGATCGACCGCTTCTCGCTGGAAAGGGTCTCCAAGAACCCGGCCATATACGATCAGAAAAAGATCGCCTGGATGAACGGCCACTACCTTACCCGCGCCGATCTGGATCGGGTGGCGCGTCTGGCCCTGCCCTTCTTCGTGGAAATGGGACTGGTGGCACCGGGGAACGAGCAAAAGGAATGGGAGCGGGTGCGCGAGGTGGTAGGCCTGGTTCGGGACCGGGTGAAGACCCTCAAGGAGGTGGCCGAGGCCGGCACCTACTTCTTCCGCTCGGACTTTACCTACGAGCCGCAGGGGGTGGCCAAGCACTTTGCGGTCCCGGGGCGGGCAGATCTCCTGACCAGGGTGGGCGAGCGGCTGGCCGAACTGGAGAGGTTCGACGCCGAAAGCGTGGAGCATGCCTGCCGCAGCCTGGCAGACGAACTGGGTGTCAAGGCGGCGGCGATAATTCACTGCCTGCGCCTCGCGCTCACCGGGCGGACGATGGGCCCGGGCCTGTTCGACATCGTGGCCGCACTGGGCAAGGCGGCTACGCTGGAGCGAGTACAGCGGGCCGTGGAATATGTTCGCTCTCTACCACAAAGCGTGAGCTAGTGCAGGGGGGCTTCGAACCGGCTGATCCCCGCCTTTTAGAGGGCAGTGCTGGTCTTACCCGAGTACCTAAAGCGTGCCGGGTACCCAACTGGGTGAGAGCGAGGGCAGGGGCGGGCCGGAGGCTGCGGATGGCCGAAGCGGCAGGGCGCCACGGATGGCGCCTCCGCCGCACTAAAGATTGACGGTTTCGCAGGGGATCTGCTATAATAGGCCTGGCACTGCTGCGGGATGGTGTAGCGGTAGCACGCGTGGCTCTGGACCACGTAGCCTAGGTTCGAATCCTAGTCCCGCAGCCATTTTTCTTTCCGGCACGGCACCGCGGCCGACCGGCGCTGCGCTCGCCTGCTCTGCGCCGACGCAAGCCGCTCTACTCCGCATACGGCAGGGTGAAAAGCAAAAATGCTCATAGGCATTGACGTCGGGGGAACCTACACCGACGGAGCCCTGATTGCCGACGGCCGAATAGCCTACACCGTAAAGGTGCCTACCCGGCCCGACGAGCTTCTCGCGAGTCTTCTCGGCGTTCTGGACGAAGTCCTTTACCACGCCAATCCCTCCAGGATTCGCCGGATAGTCTTCAGTACCACTCTCGTGACCAACCTCCTGGCCCAGGAACAACTGGAGCCGGTAGGATTGTTGCTCTTGCCCGGACCGGGGGTCAATCCGGAACTATACGGTTTCCGCCCGCCCTTGCGCTACCTCCCCGGAGCCATCGACTACCGGGGCCGGGAAATAGTGGGCCTGGACGAGGATGCCGCCCTGAAGGCCCTGCGGGAGTTGGCGGAAGCCGGCATTGCCAAGGTGGCGGTGGTGGGGAAGTTTTCGCCGCGCAACCCGGCGCACGAGCTGGCGGTTGCCCGCCTCGCGGCTCAGCATCTTCCCGAACTGGAGGTAGAGGTGGGCCATAAGGCAGCGGGAAGGCTGAACTTTCCCCGCCGGGCGGCCACCACCCGCCTCACGCTGGCCGTGCGTTCCCGGCACCAATCCTTCCTGGATCAGGTATCCCGGGCCCTGCAGGAACGCAAGCTGGAGGCTCCCGCCTTCCTGCTGAAGGCTGACGGGGGGGCCCTGCCCCTGGAAATGGCCCGGTCCCGGCCGCTGGAGAGCGTGTTTTCCGGCCCGGCGGCCAGTGCCTTGGGCGGGCTGGCCCTGACCGGTCCTGGGGAAGACGCGGTGGTACTGGACATTGGGGGGACAACCACCGACCTGGCGCTCATCCTGGACGGTCACCCCCTGCTGGC
Organism: Clostridia bacterium; assembly: GCA_024653205.1. Lineage (NCBI taxonomy): Bacteria > Bacillati > Bacillota > Clostridia > Clostridia bacterium. Next base: position 178,265 of record JANLFO010000002.1, read on the forward strand.
GAGCAAGGGCATCAGGATAGAGGATTACTACACCCAGGTGCGCTCCCTGGCCGTGCGTTCCGTTCCCCTGGGAGGGGATTCGGCGGTCCGGATCCGGGAGGGGCGCCTGCAAATAGGGCCGGAACGGTTCGGCCCGGCCTGCTGTTTGGGCGGGCCGGCCCCCACCCTCACGGATGCCATGCGTTGCCTCGGCCTTACTGATCTCGGAGACGGCGGCCGGGCCCGGGCGGCCATGGCCGAACTGGCAAAGTCCACGGGGGTTTCTCCGGAACAGGTGGCCGGGCAGGTACTGGAGGAGGCGGTAACCGGCCTGCAGGCGGCGGTAGAGGAAATGTTTCGGTCCTGGGAGGAGGAGCCCGCCTACCGGATATGGGAGATCGTGCGCGGACGAAAGGGGCGGCCGAATAAGGTGGTGGGACTGGGCGCGGCGGCCCCGGCACTGGTGCCCCAACTGGCACAAGAGATGGGCTGCCGGGCGTTGGTGCCGCAGCATGCCGCCTCGGCCAACGCCATCGGCGCCGCCCTGGCCAGGCCCACGGTTTACATCACCCTCCACGCGGACACCGAGCGCGGCTTTTACAGCGTGGAGGAGACCGGGGTTTACTCGAAGCTGCCTCAAACCGACCGCCTCAGCCTGGAGGACGCGTGCTCGCTGGCCCGGGAGCATCTGGACTCCGAGGCCGCCCGCATGGGAGTGAACGAGGGGGAGCCGGAAGTGCTTTACGCCGAGGGATTTAACCTGGTACGGGGCTGGCACACTACCGGCAGGATATACAGCGTGGTAATGCAGCTTGCACCCGGGCTGGTGCAGGAGCTGGCGGAGGAATAACCATGGGGACCAATATGGGACTGGTTTTCTTCCCGGCCTTCGACTGGGCCATTTCTCCCACCCATCCGGAGAGAGAAGAAAGGCTTCTGTATACCAAGGATCAGCTTTTTGAGGAGGGCGTGCTGGACTTTCCCCAGATCCGGGAGTACAAGGCCGAGCCCGCCTCGCCCAAGGACGTCGCTCGGGCGCACTTTTGCGTTCCGGACGTGTCCGCCCAGGCTACGGAGGCGCACCTGATTGCCGCCGGCGCCACCCTGGTGCTGGCCCGGGCCCTGTGCCAGGGCGAAATCGATCGGGGTTTTGCGCTGGTAAGACCGCCCGGGCATCATGCCATGCGGGTGGCACACGGAAACCGGGGCTTTTGCAACATCAACAACGAAGCCATCATGGTGGAGTACCTGCGTCGCCACTACGGCTTCCGGCGCCTGGCCATCGTGGATACCGACGTGCACCACGGCGACGGCACCCAGGACATCTACTACAACGATCCCGACGTGCTCTACATTTCCTTTCACCAGGACGGCCGCACCCTTTATCCCGGGTCGGGCTTTCCCGAAGAGGTGGGGGGACCGGCCGCCGGCGGTTACACCCTCAACGTGCCGTTACCGCCGGGCACCACCGACGAGGGCATTCACTTCGTGCTGGACGAGTTCATCCTCCCGGTGCTGGAGGAATTCTCGCCGGAACTGGTAATCAACTCGGCCGGCCAGGATAACCACTACACCGACCCCCTGGCCAACATGGCCTTTTCTGCCCAGGGCTACGCCCGCCTGAACGAGAAGCTGAAGCCCCACCTGGCGGTGCTGGAAGGCGGGTATGCCATTGAGACTGCCCTACCTTATGTCAATCTGGGCATAATCCTGGCCATGGCCGGTCTGGACTATTCCTGGGTCCGGGAGCCGGACTATCCGCGAGGCGGGCTGAGCGAGCCGGCCGGCATCCGGCCCTACCTGAAGGAGCTGGTGGAGCGCCTTTGGAGCCTGTGGCGCCGCCGTGGCAGCATTATGGACGGCAGCTTCAGGCGGGAAGGCGACTTCTACCGCCGCAGCCGCTCCATATACTACGATACGGACCAGATACGCGAATACCAGGAGGAGAGGGTGCGGCATTGTTCGGGCTGCCCGGGGTACACGCTGCTTTCTTCCCGGGCCCGGCGGCCCGGCCGGGAAGAGGTGGCGATATACGCGGTGTCCATACCCTGGCAGGCCTGCCCGCGCTGCCAGGACGAGGCACGGGAGGAGTACGATCGTGCCGTTTCCAGCCCGGGCGCGCACCGCTACCTTTACCTGCAGGACAAACCCCGGGATACCTATCTCTGCTTTGATGCCCGGACCGGGGTAGAGACGCCCTGCTGAACGGGGAGGGGGAGTGCACGGGCGGTCGGCAACCACAGTCCGATCAAGAAAGGCGCTGTGGGTTCCGAGGACTATAATCGAACAGGGCTGGAAATCGATCACGCCAACCGCTAAGGGCAAACCCGCCGAAAGACGGGGGCGCAAAGCCGCGGGCCTAAGTCCTCCGGGATATGGCAGCCGGGCTGCCGGGGAAGATAACGGGCATGTTGTGATCTCTCTTGGCAGGCCGCCCTTCACCCGGAGGGCGGCCTTCCCGCGCTTCGGCGTGCGCCCCCTTCTCAGAACATCTTGACCGGAGGGGGTGAGAGATGTAGCTACGGAGTTGGTGTATTCGGACCGGCGGAGATGCGTTCTGCTGTCCAAACCCAGGGAAGGAGGTATAGGTCGCCTAGAGAAAAATCAGGCGACGACAAGAGTGAAAATAATCGGATTGGGAAGCAGTATCAGAACCAAGATCAGTATGGTAGTGGCGTTGATCCTTATAGCCGGGTGCGTGGCGCTATGGTACATGGCCGAGGACCAGGCCGGCAGTGCTCTGGAGGCCGAGGCGAAAGAGGCCATGCTCAAGGTGGCAAAGCAGGTCGCCGAGACCCAGGACAGCCGCGTGCAGGCCCGTATGTACGTCGTGGAATCACTTGCCAACCGCAGCGTGATCCGCGGCCAGTTAGGCGACCGAGAGTCAACGCTTGAGGAGAAACTGCAGGTGCTTCGTGAGGAATTGGAGACGGCAAAGGAGCTGGGGTTCAAGGAATTTACTCTCGTTGACCGCGAAGGCAACGGCCACATATGCAACGGCGGAACCGTCCAGGTAGCGGACAGGGATTATTTCAAGACCGCCATAAGCGGGAAGAGCTGTGTATCCAGCACCATCATCAGCAAGGCCGATGGGTCGGTGATTTTTGCCTACAACGCACCCGTGCGTCACTATCAGACCAACGAAATCATAGGGATATTGAGCGGGATAGTTGACGGGGCTAAGTTCAGCGAACTGGTAGGCAGCGTAACCTACGCCCAGACCGGGTACGCCTTTGCCGTGGACGGCGCGGGCAAGATGATCGCGCACCGCGATGTGGAGAGCGTGACTTCCCAGGCCAACTACCTGGAGCAAGCCAAGTCCGACCCATCCTTGGATTCACTGGCAGGCGTTATTTCGAAGATGATCGCCGGAGAGGAAGGTGCGGGAAGCTACACCTTTGAAGGCGTCGACAAGCTTTGCGCCTACGCTCCCATTGGCACTACGGGCTGGTCGGTGGCGGTAACCGCTCCCAGGGACGAAGTGCTGGCACGGGCAGGTGGACTGAAGCGCTCGATGCTGCTGATCAGCGCGATAGTGATCTTCGCCGCAGTGATGCTGGTCGTTCTTTTCATGCGAAGCATGACCGCCGGCATAACCGCAGCCGCGGCCCACCTGGGGGTCATAGCCGAGGGCGACTTTACCCGAACAGTACCGGAACGGCACCTGCGCCTCCGCGACGAGGTAGGGAAGATGGCCCGCGCGGTGGACGAAATGCAGAACAGGATGAAGGCGCTTCTCTCAGGGATAAAGGAGGATGCCAAGACCCTGGCCCAGAGTTCGGAGACCCTGGGCGCAGCCTCGGAGGAAATAGCCGCCTCCAGCGGCGAGGTCGCCAAAGCCATCCAGCAGGTGGCCGCAGGCGCTTCCGACCAGTCCGGGCACCTGCAGGACATATTGCGACTGGCGGAAGACATGGCTTCCAGCCTGGAGCGGGTACGCGCGGAGCTGGAGAAGGTCAGGGCCAACAGCGAGGAAAGTTCAAAGCTTGCCGACGTGGGCAAGAAGGAACTGGACCTTCTGGTCAACTCCATCCGGGCAGTGCGGGAATCGTTCAACACCGTAACCGAAAGGCTCTCCGCCTTAAGCGGGTCGGTCAACCAGATAGGCGAGATCCTGGAAGTAATCAACGGGATCGCCGACCAGACCAACCTGCTGGCCCTCAACGCGGCCATCGAGGCGGCACGGGCCGGCGAGGCGGGCCGCGGCTTTGCCGTGGTGGCGGACGAGGTGCGGAAACTCGCCGAGCAGTCCCGGGCCTCCTCGGACAAGATCAGGGACCTGCTGACCAGCATCGGCTCGGAAACCTCGGAAGTGGTCAGAACCTCAAACGACACGGGGCAGCAGGTGGCCTCGCAGCTGGAAAAGGCGGAGAAGACCATCAAGGCCTTCGACAACATCCTGCAGGCGGTGGCGGCCATAGTGCCCATGATCGAGGCTACCTACCGCGAGGTGGACGCCACCGTAAAGGCCAAGGACACAGTGCTGGACCGGGTGCAGAGTGTGAGCGCGGTAGCGGAAGAGGCCGCGGCTTCCTCCCAGGAGATCTCCGCATCGGCCGAGGAGCTTTCCGCCTCCACCGAGGAGATCGCCTCCGGCGCTCAGGAGATCATGAGGGTGGCCAGGCGCCTGGAAGAGCAAGCGGAGCGGTTTAAGGTGTAAGGCGCAGCTGCGGCCGATACCCAATCCCAGCAAAACCTGATCGGCTAGGCTTCCGGGGCCTAGCCGATCAGCATTTGCAGACCGTGTCAGCTCATTTTGTGTCGGCAGGCGCCAGGTGTTTTGATAGAATTGGTAGCCCCAGGGGGAGTCGAACCCCCGCTACCGCCGTGAGAGGGCGGCGTCCTGAACCACTAGACCATGGGGCCACCCGATCGAACCGCATTTATTCTAGCACGGCCCCTCGCAGCCGTCAAGCCGGGGTGGCCGCTGAGTTATCCCCACTTTCCCACTGGCGGTACCGGGTGCTCCCCGTTCGTACTGTCACCTCGCCGACCAAACTAGGG